>JAQURL010000037.1 GCA_028715625.1 Candidatus Margulisiibacteriota bacterium
CGTGTCCGCGTAATATATATAATCTTCCCGGGGTAATATTTTTAACGCTTCTTTTAGAACTGTAAGGCCGCCTATACCGGAATCAAAAAAAGCTATTCGCTGTATGCTCATGGGATACAATTCTATACTACTTTGCTGGTTCCTGGCAATTTATATGCTTCGCCGCTGATAATTGATGTAAATATTTTTTGAATTTCTGATTAATTGATATCGATATATAAATAATCTATCCGGAATAAATCATGCAAAATAAACATATCGCTTATAACCAATACACTTCAGTCTCCAGGCCAATTACAGTAGATCAATTCACAAATTTTAATACATATGGGCTTCCCGGACATACAAAAAAAACAAATGACAGTTTCAAAATTGGATTTATCGATATGATAGCTACTAAATACCCGACCAAAAAATTTTTTAAAAATTTTTTGTTTAATCTTACCAGAGAGCACAGCACGAATGCCTTTAAACGTTCTATAAAAAATCTGCTGTGGGAAAAAGTTGAAGTAAAATGGCCACAAATATCCTCAATAGATTTTTCTAAAACAACAGACCGGGTGAGCTTTTTCTTATACATTCATTTAGCCCACTATGAAAGATTAAAAGAGAAATTCGCAAACACTATTCCTCAAACAAAATTTATTCTAAACAAAAAAGGCATATTTGGCAGTAATATTCTTACAAAATTATACCCGGTCATCATTCAGGAAAAAATTAATGGAGTTCATTTATTTGAAATGTTCAATAAAGACCCTGGTTACAGAGATGGAGAAAAAGCAATATTACATGACAAATGGACAAACTATCGAAAAATAATCGCTGCACAATTAAGGCCATATATAATAATTACGAATAATCTGTTTATAGATTTATCTCTGAAGCACTTTATATTTAACCCTGAAAACCTGACACTCTATTATTTAAATATCAAACCGGAAATTTTTGTGGATATTTCTCATAATGAAAAAATAAAAAGCTATCTTATGGAACATTTTCTATAATTATTATTAAAGACTTTCGCTGGTTAGTTTGGTGTAAGCTTCCTTGTATTTCTCGCTGGTTTTTTGAACCACATCTTCAGGCAAATCAGGTACAGGAGGTTTTTTGTCCCAATTTATGTCCAGCAGATAATTGCGGACAAACTGCTTGTCAAAGCTAGGTTGTTCCTTGCCAACTTCGTATTGGTCCAAAGGCCAGAACCTTGATGAGTCGGGAGTAAGAGCTTCATCTATGAGAATTATCTGACCTTCATAAACACCAAACTCAAATTTGGTGTCAGCGATAATAATACCTCTGTTTTCAGCGAAATCTCTGGCTTTGCTGTAAAGTCGCAGACTCTTGTCCTTAACAGTTTCAAAGACATCTTTACCCACAATGTCTATGGCTTTTTTTTCATCGATGTTTTCATCATGTCCTTCTTCTGCTTTGGTTGAAGGGGTAAATATAGGTTCTTCCAGTTTTTGCGATTTCAGTAAACCTTTGGACAGTTCAATCCCGCAAACCTTGCCTGTCTGTTGATATTCTGTCCAGCCTGACCCGGTTATATAACCGCGCACAATACATTCCAGCTTTACAACCTCGGTTTTTTTCACAAGCATAGACCGCTGATTTAAGATATCTTTAAATTGCTGTAATACCTGCGGATAATACTTTACTTCCGCGGTAATCATATGATTGGGAATAATATCTTCCAGATAATTGAACCAGAATTCTGAAATGGAATTCAATACTTTTCCTTTATCAGGAATAGTCTGCGGTAAAATATAATCAAAAGCGGAAATACGGTCTGTGGCTACTATCAGCAGTTTGTCGCTAATCTCAAATACTTCTCTGACCTTACCGCTCTTAACTTTTTTTATTCCCGGCAAACTTATGTCTCTCATTTGAACCTCCCAATGGTTGTTTGTTTGTTGAGTCGGGAAGAAGAAATCCAAGCCTCCAACCGTCCTATCATCCAATTTCTTCCTTCAACCTGCCTTTTGTCATACTTTATCAACTCTCAACTTTCATCCTTAAGCTTTCAACTATCATGCTTCGTCAAGCTCAGCATGACGCTCTTTTCACTTTTCATTGTTCACCTTTCACCATTTAGCATGTACAATACGGTTCATTTCTGAACATTTTTTTCATTTCCTTGATTATTTCACCCACCAGTTCGGCTTCGTTCATTACAAAAAACTGAATACCTCTGGCGCCCGCGGCCCTGAATTCCAGGATGAGGTTTTTAATAAATGTCTTATTCAGACTATGGTCATTTTTATTAATAATATCCACATATTCTTCGGGAATATTTATTTTAAAAGTTTTCTGCAGAAATTCGGCCTGTTTGCCGGAGATCATAACTCTTACTCCGGGCAAAATTGGTATATCTATGCCTTTAGCATGTAATTTTTTTAAAAAAAGTTTGTAGTTTTCCGGCGAATAAATCATCTGGGTAATTGCCCACTGCGCGCCCTCTTTAACTTTCAGCACAAAATAATCCACGCTTTTATCCAGACTGATGTCCAGCGGCTCCGGATAGGCGGCAGCACCCATACAAAAATCCAGAGGCTCACCCTCATGAAAAGTTTGGCTGTCGGCATCAAACCCTTTGCGCAAAATGTATTTTCCCTCGGTAAGCTCTTTGATCTGTTTAATAAGCTGATAAGCATACTGATGCTGATTATCTGTGGCGCAGTAATTGGCGAACACACCGGTTGGCGGATCTCCGCGCAGTGCCAGTATATTGGTTATGCCCAGATAAGAATGATCTATTACGTTATTCTCAATTTCCGGGATAGTAGAATCCATGCAGGTAAAATGCGCAATAACCGGTATTTTATATTTTTCTTTGATTAAAAAAGCTATGGGTACAGTACCACCGCGCAATGAACCGCCGGCGCCACGGGTTATAGAAATAAAATCCACACCGGCTTTTTTTAAAATTTCTACTTTTTTGAAAATATTTTCCGCCGGTTCGCCGTTTCGCGGCGGCACAAGTTCGCAGGAAAAGGTAAACCCTTTTTTGCACATAATCTCTGTCAAAGGTTTGTCTTTTCTCACGAGCATGGTAAATCAAATATTAACATGTAGCTTTTTTTTTGACAAAGTTAAAATACTTTTTTGTTTTGGAAAATGAGATTATTTTTATGTTTAATCGATAATTTGAAGCAGGACAATAATGAAAAGAAAAATTATCGCCATAGACATTTTTAATTTCCCAGCAAAAACTTCAGGAAATACAGTTACACTCTTACTTTCGGGCGAGGAAGCACTGGAGCGTAATTTACAGCTAATAAGAAGCGCGAAAAGCTCTATCCATGTTCAAACACTATATTTTGCAGATGATGAAGTGGGCAGAATGCTTGCTGAGCCGATAATGGAAAAAACTACGGGGGACATGGCTTCCAGAATCATCAATGATGGTTTTCATCTGGGAAAAGGAAAAAAGTTGTTAAAAAAAATGTCACAAGCAGGAGTGGATATAGCCATTAATAATCCCAGATGGAAATTTTGGAAATTAAATAACAGGGCACACGAAAAGATATTTCTGATTGATGGATTGACCGCTATTGAAGGAGGACGCAATAAAGCCCGCAGATACTATAATTCCAGAGAAGTTTTTGATATCGACATCGAATTCAACGGGCCTTGCGTAAACACCATTCAAGCTGTTTATTTGCAAAACTGGCAAAGGATAAAAGGTACAACCTTCAGTACAACTGATCTGCCCAAACTGTTTCCGCCTATAAAACCGCTGGAAAATGGTGTCCAGGTTGAAGTCTTTCATAGTATTCCAGGTCGTCGTAATGTGATTACAAACCTTTTTGAAAAAATGATACACAAAGCAAGCCGGCTTACTCTTGTATATCCATATTTCTTCCCGCCAGAAAAATTAAATAATGCTTTGTGGACAAAAGGACGAACACCGGATTGCGCGATAAACATCTACACCAATGGTATAGCTACAACCGATCATCCTCGCATACTTAAAGCCGCACCGATTTATTATAAATCTCTGGAGCATCCTTCGCAGAAAAGTATGTATGATAAATTCCTTTTTGAGGAACATTATCTTGATTATTATGCACATTCATTAAACGGTGAAATAGTAAATTTATGGACACCGCGGGATATATTTATCCATGCCAAACTATTGATAGCCAATCGGCGGTATATAGTTTTAGGTTCGGCGAACATGAATCTGCGGTCACATTATCGGGACAGCGAAATAGCATTCTTTATTGATGATGAAAATATCGCCGGAATGCTGGAAGACAGACTGGAACAGCTTAGGCTGGACCATAAATTTGACCGTGAAAAAATATATTTCAACTACAGGGTTCGAGATATGTTCATCGAAAAGGTCTGGAATTTTTATAACTCCATTTAATTATAGGTCCTGATTGTCCGAAAATAATTACACTGTCATTGCGAGGAGCTTTTGCGACGTGGCCATCATCCATGTGTTTATCTAATCTCTGAATTATAAATATTCATTAATAAATACCTGAGAATTCCCGATCAGACATACGATAAATAACCAGGAGCTTTTAATGCTGGGAAAAATTATAGCGCAACCAAAAATCTCAGGAAATGTGAAAATACAACTAAGAATATTTCTTGGGTGCCTAAAGCATAATATAAATCCCTTTGCCGAACCTGAAGTTAAATTATTTCTGGAAATGTTAATTAAAATAAAGCCGGAAGAACGACTAAAAATTATTGGCAAAGAGGATCCGGACAGACTGGATTTTTTACTTAAAAAAAACAGACCGGCAACCGGAGACACAATATCCAGCGCCAGGATATCCATCTGGACCTGTCTCCTGAATCTAAATGATAAAAACAGCCACATGATCCTGGACCGGTTAATCAGAGACTTTTCTATAATAGGCTATATACCTCGCAGACAACCAAAGGCTGTCGGTCATCACAACAAAGAATTAATGGAAGCTATTAAAAACAAAAACGAAGAACTTGTACGCAAACTGATTGAAGACGGAGCTGATATAAATTTCAGGTCCGATGTCAAAGATGAAGATTCAGCAATAATAAAAAGAGCATTTTTTAAAGGTAATGAAAATATTGTATTGATGTTGCTGGAAGCCGGCGTAAACCTGGAAGGTTATAAATTTGGAACTTATAATTCCCTTCTAATCTGGGCAATCGAAAATAATCATAAATTTATAGCCCTTTATTTATTAAACCGAATTGTCGATGTCAATATCAAAGACGCCTGGGACAATTCGACCTTAATCTGCGCTATTGAAAAAGGTGATCAGGAAATAATCGACTTGGTTTTGGACCATAAACCAAAACTCGGCATAAAAAATCGGGATGGAAATAGTGCTTTAATGTTAGCCTGTAAAGCCAATCTGGAAAAAACAGTAGAACGTTTGTTGAAAAATAAGATCAATTTGAACGTCGTCAATAATAGTAAAGAATCCGCTCTGATCGTGGCAGTTAAAGCCGGGAACTATAATATTGTCAAAATGCTTATCCAGGCAGGGGCTAATTATAAACCCAGAGACCATTGGGGAACAGCGTTACAACACGCAGCCGATAAAGGCAACACTGACATTGTTAAACTGCTTCTGAACTATTGTTCCAAGGAACTGATAGATAATAATTACGGCGACGGGACAGCGCTTATCAGGGCTGCTGAAAAAGGTTATCTGGAGATCATTAAACTTCTGGTAAACGCCGGAGCAGATCTTACACAGAGGAATTCACATAAACGTTCGGCATTAGATAATGCCTGCTTTCGAAAACATTTCGACATAGTAAAATATCTGATTGATGAAAAAGGCATTTCTGTTGAACCGGACGAGTCTAACGATTGTTCGCCTTTTATGTATGCGGCTTTATCCGGACATTTACAGATAACAGAATATTTATTTCGGAAAGGGGCAAACATCCACAAGCGCGGGTATAACAACTGGACAGCATTATTCTACGCTGCCATGAACCTGAATAAAGATGTGGTCTTGTTCCTGATAAATAATGGCGCTAAAGTCAATGAACTGGATACTGAGGGTTTATCCCCCTTGAGTCATACTCTAAGTTATAAAAACTGTCTTGATACAGTCCGTCTTCTTATCGACCACGGGGCTGAAGTGAATCTTTGTGGGGAAAACACCTCTTCACCTTTAGAACGTGCCATTTACTACTATAGACCCGATGCAGTAGAATTGCTGCTTAAACACAAAGCCGACAGGTCTTTCTTAAGTGCTCCTAACTATGAGATAAGAAGTGTGGCTGAGGCCAAAGAATTAAAAAATCTAATAAATACCATAAAAAATTACAAATAATCCTCCACTCTACTCATCCACTCATGGACTCGTGGCAAACACATTATAAAGACTGGATTCCCGGATCCTTCATCCTCTTCAAAGAACTGTCATCCCGACTGAAGCGTAGCGTAATGGAGGGATCTCTAACTTAAAACACTTCAGCTCTTGAACTAAAGATTCCTCGACTTCGCTCGGAATGACGGCACTGGGGCTGCGCTCCCTTCGAGAACCTCAGGGAGCTCCTGCACTTATGCACTAATGAACTAAGTTGACATTTAATTTTAAATCTCTTATCATCTAGAACCATACAATGAAAAGTTCAGCCAATATCGAACCTAAAGAACCGCAGCAAATCTCTCCTCAGCCTCCTCCACCATATGCTTATTATCCTTATGGAAATATGGAAGAAGACGAGATTGACCTGGTTCAGCTTTTCTTAACTATAAAAAAATATTTATGGCTCATTATTTTAATTGTTCTTGTTTCCGTTACCGGCACATATTTTTATGCCAAGAGTTTGCCCAATCTTTATAAAGCTCAGGCAGTAATTTTTTCTCCGGCAAAATCGACATCTTCTTCATATTTATCAGCTTTGAGCAATCTGGGAGTGGGCTCGCTGCTTGGCGGTGACGCTACTCCGGTAGATATCGTAGTAAAACTTTTGAATAGCAGGCTTATGGCCAAAGAAGTTATAAATAACTTCAACCTCGTAGCTTATTACGAAAAACAGCTCAGCAAACAGGCTTTTACAATTATTGACGGTATAAGCTCTGATGATTCTCTGGTGCTTTGGGACTATTTGAAACAAAATGATTATATAGATGAAAAAGGTTATGCTACAGACAAACTAAATTTCAAAAACAAAAATTTTCAATTAGAGCTTCCTGAAAAATATTCAACCTATAAAAATAAAATAATAGCCACCCTAAAACTTATTGCTAACAGTCGGGAAATGGAGGAAAACCATAAACCTGAAAAAATGCAGGTTTCTCCAGAATATAAAGCCACTTTTGATCTGGAAAAAACCATAAAAATTTTTAAAGGAAATCTTTCTGTAGAAAAAGACAAAGCCAGTTTCATAACTCTGTCATTCGAAGACAGGAATCCTCTTCTTGCCGCTAAACTAGTGAATTTTTGCATAAGTAATCTTGACCATATTAACGAACAGCTGGAAATATCTTCTCAAAAGCCTCTGGTCGTGATCCTGGATAAAGCCGATATGCCTGTATTTAAAAGTAAACCCAACAAAAAAATGATCATGATTATTAGCATCGTGACCAGCCTGATCGCAGGAGTTTTTCTTTCCTTTGTTATAGAATATCTGCGTAACCTCAACAAAACAGAGGTATCCAGGTAAAAAATGTACCACTCCTGCGAATGCAGGAATCCAGTGTTTACAAACTATTGTCTGGATTCTTCCTTCCTCTCCTCAGCCTTCGGGTAGCTTTAGTCCGAAAATGAAAACTTTAAAGTCATTGCGAGCGAAGCGCGGCAATCTACATTTCTAGATACGTGGATTGCTTCGTCATTAACATTCCTCGCAATGACAAAATATATTTTCGGATAACCAAGGCTTTACAAAGCAATAGAGAGAGACACAACTAGGTGAAAAACTTCTTCTTATAACCCTTAAAGCTGCTGTTTTTATTGAATAATCTATAAAAGTTGTATATCATGAACTTAGATCATGAAAAGAGTACTCCTTGCTGACTCCACCGCTTTTGTCCGTACCCGGCTAAAAAGCAGTCTTGAAAATAAAAATCACTCTCTGATTGAAGCTTCTACTGTTACGGAAACACTGACAGAATGCCAGCGGGCCCAACCTGAAGTCATGGTTATAGACATTAACCTTGAAGACACCAATAAGATTGGATTTATACAGGAGCTAAAAAAAATCGATCCTGACGCACTGCTTATTATAATAGCCAAAAGCATAGATAAAGAAATGGTAAAACAGCTTATGGAGCTGGGTATTAAAGACATTTTTGTCAAACCTTTCCGGCTGGATACTCTGATCAACAGGATAAATAAATAATGTTTAATGTTGTAAAAAAAGGACTGTTAAATTTTATCTCCAACCGTTTCGGTATTCCACATACGGCGATTGCCTATATTAAACCCATGACCATTGCAGGCAGGCAAACAAAAATAGGTCTGCCTAAAGACCTGATCTCTTTAAATGTTTTAAATCTGGTCAGAGGTATATTTAATAATATAGTAATCCCCTCCTATTTAAACTGGGTCTGGCCTTACTGGGTTGTTCGCCAGCATGATAGTAAGGGGCTAAGCTTTATTCCCCGGGGTTTTCAAATCCCTTCAATTAATGTAGCCCATCGTAACTGGACCGCGATCGGCAACCTGATGAAAGAAAAAGAAGCGATCCTGGATACCAGGGGAATGGTAACACCAAATATTGACGGCTGGTCCATAGACATTTTCGCCGTATATAAAGGTGTTTTATATGCACCTCCCAGACTTCGCCAGATAAAACAGCGCGTCTTGCACAGCATTCCTGTCATAGAGACAACTTTTGAAGTAGAAAATTTTGTTTTGCTTATCACTACTTTCGCACAAAATATTTACGATAGGGACGTTATCTTACACCAGGTGGAAGTGTCCAACCATGGGCTTTTGGGCGATGATATCTCGGTCTATGTGTCTATAAGGCCTTATAACCCGGAAGGTATCAGCCTTATTCACAAAATTTTATATCAAAATGAAGAATTTTATGTAAATGGTTCCCTTGGTTTGCTCCTGATGGAAAAACCTCATCATGTGCTTTGCTCCAATTTTAAACAGGGAGACGTCAGCCTGCAAATAGTAAAAAAACCGATTAACAGTAAATATGACAGCAAATGCGACGCAGGACTGGCCACGGCCTGTGCCGGTTATGACATTTATTTAAATCCCGGCGAGCAAAAAGAACTGGAATTCCGTATTCCTATGGACAAAAAGATTATTATTAAAAAAGAGCTCTATCGCGAAGGTTCTTACGATAAATACAAACAGGACACTGTCAATGAATGGAAAAAAAAGCTGCAGGACAGTATTCAGATATCCATCCCGGACAAAAAACTGGAAAAAGCCTTTAAAACCAACATCAGCTATTTAATGCTTTTTTATGACGGTAAAAGCATAACTCCCGGCCCTTTCAGTTACCACCATTTCTGGTTTCGTGACGCAGCCTATTTGCTGCAGGCTTTAGCTAAGGCCGGCTTCATTAACGAAACCCGGGAAGTGCTGCATACCTATCCATCCCGCCAGAAACTGAACGGTGTCTTTCACTCGCAATTATCAGAATGGGACAGCAACGGACAGGCAATATGGACAATCGCTGAATATTACAGGTTAACAAAAGATAAAGAAACTCTGCGTAAACTTCTGCCGTCTGTTCATTCCGGAGCGAGATGGCTGATTGATAAACTGAACAAAACAGCCAACAAAGACATTCCCTATCAAGGCCTTATGCCTGATGGACTCAGTGCCGAGCACTTTGGCGCTAATGATTGTTACTACTGGGATGATTATTGGGCCCTGAAGGGGTTAATAGACGCTAAATTTCTTATCGAACAACTGCCAGATGAAAAAATAGACACACGCCGGATCGGCAAGGCAATAGAAAGGCTGCAAAAAAATATTAATGATTCACTACTTTATGCAAATAAGAAATTTGACAAACCCTGTCTGCCCATATCACCTACCCGCTATATGGACAGTGCGGCTATTGGCAGTCTGGCAACAATTTATCCTTTGAAAATTTTTGATCCGACTGACGAAAGACTGGTAAATACCATGGAATTTTTGGAACAAAATTGTTTTACTAACGGAGTTTTTTTTCATGACATTAATCATTCCGGACACGGCACATATTTGAATATGCATGTAGCTCAGGTATATCTGGCCCAGCGCAACCCCAAAGCGCTGGATATTTTGCAATGGATGCTGAATATAGCCACACATACCTTTACCTGGCCTGAATCCATTCACCCCTTTACTTTCGGCGGAGTAATAGGTGATGGTCATCACGGCTGGGCAGCGGCTGACTTTCTTATGGTAGTAAGAAATATGCTTTTTGTAGAAGAAAACGACGTTCTGGTACTTACACCGGTAATACCCAAAGATTGGGTTTCTTTATTTGAAATTATAGAAGTAAAAAACGCGCTGAGTTATTTCGGCAATATAAATTTCAAATATGAAGTTGTGAAGAATCATGAACTTACTATCCTGATCGAAAACGTTTACGATGTTCCCCCGAAAAACATAGAAATCAATCTGCCGGTAAAAATAGTTTCTGTAGAGATTAATGATACTGTCCTGGAAATAAATGCCAATAAATTCCTGGTCTCACCTACAACGGCTTTTATAAAAGTTACTTTTGAACAGTAAGTTTTAACCAGCTTTCTCCTTCGATGAAAAATATTGAGTGACAGCCATCTGCATAAATCCCGACAAATCTCTGGGCTCTATAGGAGTAACCCAGGCTTCGCTAAAGCTACTCCGAGGCAAGCAACACCGCAAACCATTTTACCAAGGGTGTAAAACAAAAAGGCCGGGAAAAATCCCGGCCTTTTTTTACTAAGAGAGGAGTCTTAGTAATTTGAATTATTCAGACTTACCTGTTTTAAGCGCTGCGCTTACACCCATTTGAATGGATTTAAGTCTTAAGAATTCTTCTTTTTCTTTTGGATCAGTAATGTTTACGCCCCACTCTTCGGGATTGGCTATGATCTTAACATCACGTTTTACTTCAGCTGAGCTGTTTTTCAGTATTCCGTCTACAACCAGTTTCGCTGTGCCGGCTGAATTAAAGACATTGGTCATCAAAGGTATCATAAAATCTCTCACGTCCTGCACCATTCTGTCTTTAATTTCCTGTGACTGCGCCAGCATATCAGTTTCAAAAGGCTTATTGAGCTTCTTAATGTCGCCACCTCTCCACTTTTTCTCCAGCGCGTGTTTCATCATCTTGTTCCAAAGTTCGGTTGTAACACCCTTAGTATCTTCTTTGACGAAATCTCTGTATTTATCCAATATTGCCTGGATTTCTTTGTCCAGTTTTTCAGAAATTTCCAGCCCTTTGGTAATCGCTGACACTTTTTCCTTGTTGGCGATTATATCTATCTTGTACATACCGTTAATACCGGTATCCTCACCCAAAGCAGAAAGTTGAGACCAGAAGCTGTCCAGTTTAACTGTGGCTTCATGTTTTTCAAACATTTTTTCCAAATCGGCTTTGGCTATATTTGTTGTATTAGCCTGTTCGGCGTTGCCGAATTCGTTAACTTTCACACCCCAGGAAATCATCTGCAAAGCTGTAGCCAGGTTTGCCTTAGTAGTCCTGGTTTTTTGTCTGATGGCAGTTAACCTGTCATTATTGTTTCCCGATGTACCGTGCTGTGCGCCTACAACATCATATTCTTTAATGCCTTCATGTATTTCACCGGTAAGTTCTACCTGAATACCGGCATCGCTCTTTTCCACACCGTGAGTGGTACCGTTATTGATGGCCAGCCAGTCAGGAAAAATACCATGCGCGTTAAGACCGGCTATCAGGAATATAGCGTCTACCAGAGTATTTAAGCCTTTTTTACCGACTATTTCACCGATTTCTGTTTCATAACCTGCCCAGGAAGGCAGTACTTTTTGTAAAGCTATATTGGCCAGCAGATTAAGATGATCAGGCATATGTGAAGCGTCTATAGCTATAGATGTCACACCAGCTTCAATCATTTGTGGAATTTCTATCATGGCCTTGTCAATGTCAGCCTGTGATTTGATACCATAATGATCGGCATGTATCGCGATCGGTACTCTAATATTAAGCTCGTTAGCCAGTTGATCGACTTTCTTGGCCAGGTCCAGATAGTTATAAGGGCAATAACTGCTTTCGATGCCGCCTTCTGACTTGGCTATTTCGATAATAACAGCGGATCCTGCAGCCTGAGCAGCCAGTAATGAACCTCTCAGTACCGCTTCATTACGACCGTTTGCGGCAATTAAAGTTGTGTCACCTTTAGCTTTAATGATTTCGTTCATTGTTTTACCGCTTACGATCAAGGCGTTGGAATTGGGAAACAATTTTTTAATATTTTCCGGACGGCCTATTTCCAAGGCTTTGTTATATCTTGCTGCATTCATGTTGATATCTTTGCTATCGGCCATGGTCAGAATTTCGAATTTACCTTCGGCTATTTTATAAGCAGCTGTCGCTGCCAACGCGCCATGGTAAAATTCACTGCCACCGATAGTGCTGATATTGGCAGCATTAGCTGAACCGCCATATTGTACTGGTATATACTGGGCAACTTCTGTTCCCAGTTCTTTTACTAAGACCGCTCTGATTAACAAAGCCATTTCATCGGCCTGGGCTTTTGTAGGAGTGATACCTGTACCAATTGCGTACCGTGGCTCATATGCTACAGTGAATACTGGCAGTTTGCCTGCTTTTCCGGCTTCAACAATTGCTGCTTTTTCTTCTTCGGAAAGGCTGGAGCAAATCATTTCCATTTGTTTTAACACAAAGGCTTTGGCTGCTTTCATATCATGCTGTTTGTCGGCGACAACCGTACCTGGAACAGGCATAAATTCCTCACCCATGCAATAATTTACGGTTAAGCCGGCCTTAAACGCAGCATGCATCTTGCTGATAAAAAATTGTTCCACTTTTTCCTGTACATTTGACACAGCTAGAGCAGTATATTCCAATTCTTTTGCTCTTCTGGCTTCAGAGTGAGCATTCAGGGTTCCAAAAGCTCCTGTGGCTTTTACATTTTCAGGTAATGTGGCAGTAGAATTTTCGCCGCCTGTTGATACATCAATTCCCTGCGCCCTGAAAGGTATGCCATATTCCTTTAAGTCTTCTCCCCAGAAACCGATCTGCGTATTTTCCAGACATAATGCAAACCCAACAGGTAATTTATTTCCTTCGGCAACATATTTTATTAATTTCTGGATAAAAACATCCTGTTCTCCACCTGACATTTTGGCTGTCTTCATATTGAATTCCATAACAACCGGTCCGATATAATTTCCGGTTCTAAGCTCATTCAGGCTTAATCCTGAACTTGCGTCTTGCGACTTCTCGCTTGCTATAATCTTTTTATTCATTTCTACCTCCTGAGTTTTATTAAACTAACCACGCATATATCGTCAGTTATTTCATTTTGTTGCAGAAAAATATATTATTTTTTTTGAATATTTACTTCGCTTGCGGCTGCTTCCAGCAAACTGACAATGGTATTGCGTTTTTTTAATTTGGCGATATCCAGAGCGGTCCTGTTTTCCCAATCTTTTAAATCTATCCTGGCCCCGGCTTTTAAGAGCATCTTCACTGCTGCTTCATTTCCGTGCTCGGCAGCTTCCATCAGAGCAGTCTGCCTGAAAGAATTGGTTTTATTCAACCTGATTTTATATTTTAAAAGTTCAGCGAGAAGAATCGGTTTGTCTAGAGCCTCAAAAAGCGGTGTTTCGCTCATTATCTTTTTAGCTACATTTTTATGAGCGCCCGCTTTAATTAATAACCTGAGCATCCTCAAATTATTTTTTCTGATAGCAATATGAATGGGATATTCATAAAATTTTTCAGGAATATTCACGTCAGCTTCGTATTCTATTAAAAGTTTAGCCATTTTCAGATTATTATCCTCAACAGCGTAAAATAAAGCTGTTTTCTCATTATCATCCTTGATATTTGTATCCGCGTCTGCTTCCAGTAGCTCTCTGACAATCTTCAGATGTCCCTGATTAACCGCTTTTATAAGCGGTGTGGTTTCTCGCCAGCCCTGAACATTAGTGTCTGCCCTGCATGCCAGAAGTAATTTAACAATTGGCAAATAATAATCATCAGCATCGTCACCGCAATGACCGCAAGCTTCATACAAGGCTGTATTACCATGCACAGCCTTGGCGTTAACGTCTGCTCCCGCTTTTATAAGCATTTCTATAATCTCAAATGGACAACCTTTGTCACAGGCTTTGATCAGCGGTGTTTCCTGGTTTTGTATTACTACATTAACATCGACCTTAGCCTTGATCAGTTCCCTTACAATATCTACATACTTGTTTTCAATAGCTTTTATTAATGCTGTTTCTTCCCCTATTTCAGGTTTCTGGTTCACATTTATACCTTTTGCTATTAAAAGTTTTACAATTTCCAAGTGACCGTCTTTAGCCGCGTTGATCAGCAGCTCTTTTTCCCGCAGTTCTTTGGAATTGATGTCATTAACCAGTTCCAATAAAGCCTGCATTCGATAAACGTCATTATCATATGCCGCCTGACCGAGTTGTCTGGGAATATCCTTGTGATCTTCGGATAGTCTGCCCCTGACTGAAGCAATATTTTTAGCCATTTGTTCTTTTATCGCCTTCTTGTTGCTTTCCCGCAGGTTGATCAAGCAAACGTAAATCGATTTCCTGGCTTTGCTTAAATCGGCTATGCTGGAAAGATGTATGGGTCTGCCGGATAATGGCGAGTAATCATTATAATTAAAAGTGAATACTTCCGGTTTTTGCTCGGCTTTTAAGTAGGCAAAAAAATTAATTCTGGAGAATTCTTCGATAAGGCTGATTCCAAGATTTTTGAGGTGCAGCAGCAACTCTATGGTTTCATCTGCACCATCACCTTTAAATATATTTTCACCCGCAGCCAGTCTGTTTATTTTTTGCTTTAACAGCTGATGATCAGAAGTTATGGCTAATGATAAAATCTTGGCTAACATTTGTTATTCTTTTTTAGCGTATAAAATCTCCAGCAAACTGATTATTCCCTGAAAACCGCCTTTTTTAGCCTGATCCAGAGCGGTTTTTCCTGAGGAATTCTGAATACTGATATCAATACCCGGAAAATGAAGCAATACTTCCGCGATATCCATTTTACCGTTCTCCGCAGCCAACATCAGAGGTGTGTCCCCATTTTCACCGATTGCGTTAACTTCCAGCTCTTTGAACTTTACTAATTCTTTAACCACATTCAGATGGCCGCTGTCTACTGCCAGTATTAATGCCGAATCACTATAATTATTTTTTGTATTAACATTGATTCCGGGTATTTCCAGAAGTTTTTTTACAATTTTTATATGGCCTTTATCTGCGGATAAGGTTAGAGCTGTATCGCCTTCTTCATTTGTGGCATTAACATCCGCTCCTTTTTTTATTAAAAGCTGCAGTTTATCCAGGTCATTATCGTCAGCTGCTTTAATAAGCAATTCGTTTTTTGTAAAAAATTTCCCCGGCGCAGTACCAAACTTCAATACACCGAAATCTCGGGCTAATCTGGGCATTATAAGCTTTGCGTTCATTTCATCGATTCTTTCCAGACATATATAAATGGAAACCCTGACTTTTGTTTTTTCATCATTTTCATCGATTTCCGGTCTTTCTGCTCCCAGTAAAAATCCCAGGTCATATTTAGTTGCCACAGGTTCTATCTTGCCCAATAAAATGCGCAAAACATTATTCTGCCCGGGATAAATATTTTTATAATTAAGTAGTTCCTCCAAAACCTGTTCCGTTTCATTACCATCAAAAATATTTACGCCCCGGCCCAATTCTTCCAGTATAAATAACATGTAGTCAGAAAGCTCATTTTGTTCAATATTTACCGAGATTATTTTACCCTTCATTACCCTGTCCTTTCGAAGTTTATAAATTTTTTATACATAACATTATCGTAAACACAATCGGACATTCCCAAAAATGTCTTGTTGCTAAAAAAACTGTTTTAATTCAGAATGTATTCAGGATTTTTACTGTCTGAGGTGAATAATGAAAAAAAGTATAGACACTGAAAAAATAGAAAATGCTGTAAAACAAATACTCAAAGCAATAGGCGAAGACACTGACCGCGAAGGTTTAAAGGAAACACCCCAACGGATTTCCAAGATGTATCAGGAAATTTTTTCCGGCATACACAAAGATCCGGCTGACCACATCAAATTTTTTTATGCTGAAAACCATCAAGAAATGGTTGTTGTTAAAAATATTCCATTTTACTCCATGTGCGAACACCATCTGTTGCCTTTTTTCGGAAGCGCGGATATTGCCTATATCCCAGACAAAAAAATAACAGGGATCAGCAAACTTGCCCGCATTGTGGACACTTACGCCAAACGCCTGCAGCTTCAGGAAAGGCTCACCACACAGGTTGCCGAATTTATAATGAAAAATTTCCAGCCCCAGGGAGTAATGGTGGTACTCAAGGCCGAACATCTCTGCATGAGCATGCGCGGCATCCAGAAGCCAGGGACTGAAATCATTACTTCCGCTGTCCGGGGTGTTTTCGATTCTGATCCCAAAACCAGAAACGAGGCTCTGGAATTATTTAAGAAATAATCTGCAACATTCAGGGAACTTCTATAAATATACCTGAAAAAATTCTTAAATCCTGCCTCCGAATGAATAGACATAGAAAATCAAAAATGATACGATACTTAATAAAGGAAATTATGATACTCAAAGAATTTATATACAAAGTAGGATCGCTCATAAAAAACATTGGCATTAAAAAAAATCCCAAAGTAACTGAACCGTCATTACCACCAACCGCAACTTCTGGTAAAGAAATTACACAACCCAAGCAGGCTGATATAACTTTTTATGTAAAAAAACGCTCGGAACATCTGTATGAGGTTTCCTCTAAAGAATTTATCGGTCTCAAGGGACGAGGCGTAACTGCCGAGCAAGCTCTGGACAATTTAATGCAGATCATGAACGAAAAAATCGATGTTATGGTCAAAAATACACTAATTACTTCCCTGCACAAAGAAGAAATTAACAAAAAATATAAAAAACTGGTTGATAAATTTTATGCCAAATATATTGAAAAATCCTGGACCGGCAAACTTAAACGGAAACTTGCCAGCATATTGCACATTAAACCCAGGTATAGTGGTAAAACTCTGGAAGTCAACATATCCCTGAAAAAACCTTTAACAACCGAAACCATGCTCAGCAAAATGTTCACTCGCGAAATCCCGCAGTTCAATCTGGCCAAATTGCCCTATCCTCGCCTTGACAAGAAACTTTATAACCCCGCCATACCCGGTCTCGGGGCCGAAGAAAACAAAGTATATCTGAAAACTCAACAGAACAGTGAAGAAATTCCTATTCAAATGTTGATTGATAATGAAGGTAATTCTCTTGACGATGCGTTTTCTTTTGGTATCATAGTAAACTTAAATTAAATGAACGATCTCAGTGCCCTACGACATACTGCTTCTCACATTTTGGCCCAGGCTGTTTTGCGTCTTTATCCTGATGCAAAATTAGGCATAGGACCGGCTATTGATGACGGTTTCTATTATGATTTTGATCTGTCTGTTAATCTTGTACCTGAGGATCTGCTAAAAATTGAAGCGGAAGTGAAAAAAATTGTAAAAGAAAATCTGCCGCTTATCAAAAAAGTGCTTCCAAGAGATAAAGCACTGACGCTGCTTAAAGAAAAAAAGCAGCCCTACAAAATAGAACTGGTTAAAGAATTACCTGAAAACGAGGAAATTTCCTTCTATGAACAGGGCGAGTTTGTGGATTTGTGCAGAGGTCCTCATGTAGCCGCCACCGGAATAGTTAAAGCGATTAAATTGCTCAGAATTTCCGGAGCATACTGGCGCGGAAAAGAAACCAATCCCATGCTGCAACGAATTTACGGGATCGCCTTTGAAAATGAAACCGAGTTAACAGCTTATATGAAATTTCTGGAAGAAGCTGAAAAACGTGACCACCGCAAACTGGGCAAAGAACTGGACCTGTTCAGCACTCAGGAAAAAGCAGGCCCCGGCCTGATATATTGGCATCCTAAAGGTGCCCGTATCCGCCACGTAATTGAATCTTTCTGGAAAGAGGAACATTTTAATCACGGTTATGAATTAATATATTCCCCTCATATAGGTCAGAGCTGGCTATGGGAAACATCCGGGCATTTAGGGTTCTATAAGGAAAATATGTTTGCGCCCATGCAACTGGACGAACAGGATTATTTTGTTAAGCCTATGAATTGTCCCTTTCATATCCTGGTCTACAAGTCCTCGCTAAGGTCCTATCGCGATTTACCGCTTCGCTGGGCAGAACTGGGTACGGTTTACAGATATGAAAGATCCGGCGTTCTGCACGGTTTACTAAGAGTTCGCGGCTTTACTCAAGATGATGCTCACATTTTCTGTACTCCGGAACAAATGGAAAGCGAAATACTGGAAGTAATCAGATTCTCTATTTATATATGGAAAACCTTAGGTTTCACCGACCTGAATTTTTATCTGTCTACCAAACCAGAAGGTTCGGTAGGTGATCCCACGGAGTGGCGGGAAGCCGAAAAAGCGTTGAGAAATGCCTTGGAAAAAGAAAATATTACAAACTATAAAGTAGATGAAGGCGGCGGCGCATTCTACGGACCTAAAATAGATATTAAAATAAAAGACGCCTTAAAACGTGAATGGCAGGTATCCACGATACAGTTTGATTTCAATATGCCCAAACGTTTTGATATGACATATATCGGAGCTGATGGCAACAGACATCAACCTTATATGATACATAGAGCACTCCTGGGTTCTCTGGAAAGATTTTTTGGAATTTTGATCGAACATTATATGGGCAAATTTCCTTTCTGGCTTGCGCCCGTCCAATTCAAAACATTATGCATCACCAACCATGAAGAAACTCTGGTTTTTGCCATGCATATTAACGAACAATTAAAACTAAAGGGTTTTCGCGGCGCCATTGATGACCGTAATGAAAAACTGGGCTTAAAAATTCGTGAAGCGCAACTTGAACAAATTCCCTATATGATTATAATTGGAGATAACGAGGCCAAACAGAACAAGGTGTCTCTCAGAAAACACGGGGAATCCGCCACAACAATTTACTCTATCGAAGAAGTAATTAACCTGTTTGCGGATTTAACCAATAAAAAAGCCTGATTGACATGCTTTAGTAAGGAAAGGTATAATCGTTACGAATTTTTGGAGGTGTAAGCATAGTTAAACATTTGCCGAAGAATAAAGAAATAAGATCAGATAAAGTACGTTTTGTAGATATTGATAATAAATCACAAGAGATTATGACCCTGGCAGATGCCCTGAAGAAAGCGGAAGAGGCAAATTTGGATTTAGTTGCTGTATCTCCGGAAAGTAATCCGCCGGTTTGCAAGTTATTAGATTATAGTCACTATATATATAATCAGAACAAACTGGAAAAAAAGGTCAAAAAAAATACTAAGACCAATATTGTCAAAGAGCTGAAAATGAGCCCAAAAATCAGCGAAAATGACTATCAGGTTCGTTATAGGGCTACAATTAAATTTTTAGCCAAAGGGTATAAAGTAAAGGTATCAGTGCTATTCAGAGGTCGAGAAATTACTCATCCTGACCTGGGTTTATCGCTTCTCAAACGCTTAAGCGGTGAACTTCAGGATATAGCAATAGTTGAACATGGGCCGATTTTTAACGGTCCGATGGCTTCGATGGTTTTAGCATCTGCTAAAAAATAAATTATAGGAGATTTAGTATGCCAAAAATGAAAACAAGAAAAGCAGCAGCAAAAAGATTCATGCTGACCGGAAAGAATAAAATTACGCACTATTCTGCTGGCATGTCACATTTGCTTGAGCATGAGAGTTCCAAACCTAAACGTCACAGAAGAGGTAAAAGGGTTCTTAATGCCCAGAATAATGATAAAGTTAGAAAAATGTTAGGAGTATAAGGAGAAAGAAATGGTTAGAGTTAAACGTGGTAACGTAAAAGCAAAACACAGAAAAAAAATATTAAAACTGGCAAAAGGGTATTACGGTTCTTTACATCGTTTGTACAGACCGGCCATACAAGCGGTCACCAGTGGATTGACCCATTCTTTTCGCGGACGCCGCGAGAAAAAAAGACAGTACAGAAATTTATGGGTAGCGCGTGTTAATGCGGCCTGCAGAGAAAACTCAGTATCGTATAGTAAGTTTATCAATTTGTTGAAAATTAAAAATATTATTTTGAATCGTAAAATGCTGTCAGAAATTGCAACATTCGATAAAGAATCTTTTGCCAAACTGGTCGAACTAGTTAAACAATAGGTTCAAAGGAAATAATATGATAGAAATGCAACTTGGTGGTCTTGGATTTGATCCCAGAAATATGTCTCCTATAATCTTGTTGAGAGACACAGAAGAACGTAATTTTCTTCCTATCTGGATAGGTATGTTCGAAGCTGCGGCCATTGCCATGGAACTTCAGGAGTTCAAGCCGCCACGCCCCATGACCCATGATCTTCTGGTTGGGATTATCGAAGTCCTTGGCGCAGAAGTTGACAGAGTGGTTATTACGGAAATTAAAGATGATACCTTTTATTCCAGCATAGAATTACTTGTTCCCAAAGCTCAAAAAACAAAAAGCAAATCCAAAAGTAAAAAATCCAAAGAAAAAGTAGAAGAAATTAAGGATGATGACCTGGAAATTGTGCGACTGGATGCCAGACCATCTGACGCCATAGCCATAGCCGTCAGGACCGATGCTCCTATTTATGTCAGTGAACAGGTCATGTACAAGGCCAAAATGGTTAATGCTGAAAAAGATCAGGAAGAAACCAAAAAATTTAAAGATTTCATCGAAAATATCAACCCTGACGACTTCGCCAAATACTACAATCAGAAACAATAATAATTAGTTTTTACGATTTTTTTAAACATACTCGACGTAAAATGGAATTCCGGCAAACAAATAAGCGAGCCACGCAGGCAACATAACCGAAAAACATTCTGCCAAAAGTATC
Source organism: Candidatus Margulisiibacteriota bacterium (assembly GCA_028715625.1). NCBI lineage: Bacteria > Bacillati > Candidatus Margulisiibacteriota > Candidatus Margulisiibacteriota bacterium. Next base: position 21,024 of record JAQURL010000037.1, read on the forward strand.
TGCACTTGCCCATTTATCAATCATAAGTTAAGATAAATTGCATCTTAAAAGAGGTGAATAATGGCAAAAAATACAGCAAATTCCAATATTATTTCCATGAAAAAGGTAACTAAAGATTACCCCCTGGGGAAAACCACAGTTCATGCTTTACGCGGCATAGATCTTACAATTCACGCTGGCGACTTTCTGTCCATTGTCGGTCCGTCCGGTAGCGGTAAGACGACTCTGCTTAACATTATCGGTTGCATCGACAAGCCCACAACGGGTTCCATAGAAATAACCGGAGAAGATATTTCCAGCCTAAACGATAAAAAAATTACTGATTTACGTCTTTTTAAAATCGGTTTTATTTTCCAAACCTTTAATTTAATCCCTGTTTTAAATGTACTCGAAAATGTAGAATTTCCTTTGCTCTTGATGAAAAAATATTCCAGAAAAGAAATCAGAGAAAAAGCAGAAGAACTAACTAACGCCGTAGGCCTGAAAGAACATATCCGGCACAAACCTGCAGAGCTTTCCGGAGGCCAGCGACAACGTGTTGCTATTGCCAGAGCATTGGTAACCTCCCCCAGTATAATTCTTGCGGATGAACCGACAGCTAACCTGGATTCGGAAACAGGTGCGCAGATTCTAAACCTGATGCGTGAACTGAATAAAAAAGAAAATACAACTTTTATCTTCTCAACTCACGATCCTGATGTAATGCAGTTCGCCAACCACATAGTAAAAATAAAAGACGGGTGTATCGCGGAGACTAATTAATGCCGATTACTCTCAAAATTGCCTGGCGTAATATTTTTAGGCACAAAGGTAAAAGCTTTGTTATCGGTACAATACTTTTTCTCGGCGCACTTATTATGACTGTAGGTAATGGTGTTATAACCGGTCTGAATAAAGGCTTGCAGGATAATATTGTAAACAGTTTTACCGGTGATATCGTAATAATTTCCAGTAAGCAAATAAAAAACACGGTAATTATGAATATGATGGGTGAGCAGGTAGAGCTTATCAGTAACTACAGTGATATAAAAAAAATATTACAGTCGCAATCATATATAGACAAATTTGTCCCATTAGCTCAGGGTACGGCAATGCTGATCAACGAAGATGGTGAACCTGATTTCAATTTTCTGATGGGTGTAGATTTTGAAGAATATAATAGAATGTTCAATAACTGCAAAGCAATCGAAGGAAGGCTGTTATTACCCAAAGAAAGAGGCCTGCTCCTGACAGATTTTAACCGTAAGATGAATTATGAGTTCCTTCTGAACTACTGGGTAATACCTGAAAATACAAAGCTGGTCACTGAAAATCTCAGCCCGGAAGCTTTGGAAAGTTATAAGAAAGGTACACTGGCTGTTAAAGATAAAATGGTCTTTATGGGTATGAATGATAAAAGCACAGCCATGGATATAATGCCTCCTGTGCGCGGAATAATTAAATTCAAGGCATTAAACAGCTTTTGGGGTATTCTGAATATAATAGATATAGAGTCCTTTCGGGAATGTTTCGGTTATGTAACTGCCGGAGACAGCGAAACAAAAATATCTGAGGATACGAAGGAGTTATTAAGTCTTAAAGATGAAAATCTGGAAAGCATGTTTTCCAACAGCAACTTCATCAGCAGTGATAAAGATAATAAAACCGTATATTCCGTAGATACTCTGCAAACCGAAACCAAACGAAGCGAACATTCAACTAATTGGGATAACGGCATTTATAACCAAATCTATGTAAAACTTAAAAACGGGCAAGATTTAAAATCATCCCTTATAAAATTAAATAAGGTATTACAAAACAGTAATTTGGGTGTAAAAGCTATATCATGGAAACAAGCTCTGGGGGAAATGGCCGATATGGCCACCCTGATAAAAGGCGCTTTATTTGTTTTTGTAATGTTCATTTTCTTTGTCGCCATTATAATAATTATGAATACCTTGAGCATGGCCGCGCTGGAAAGAATTCCCGAAATCGGTATGATGCGCGCGGTCGGAGCCAGAAAACGTTTTATATCGTTAATGTTTTTTTATGAAACGTTCATGCTTTCTTTTTCTTTTGGCGGAATTGGAATTGCAAGCGGCGCATTGATCATAAAAATTTTAAATCTTTTGCATATAACAACTACTAACGAAATCCTTCAACTGGTTTATGGGGGCGAAAGATTTCATCCGTTTCTAACATCCGAAGATATTCTGCTCTGTATTATCCAGCTTTTTATTGTTACTCTTCTTGCTGTTATTTATCCTATTATTATTGCCAGACGCATCACACCGCTGGAAGCCATAGCCAGAGATTAAAGGAGAAAACCATGGGTTTACGACTTTTATTAAAAATAAGTTTGCGCAACCTCTTCCGGCAAAAACGCAGGAATATTTTCCTTGGTATAGCTATAGGATTCGGCATGATGATATTGGTTATCGCCAATTCCTTCTCGCATGGTATTTCAGACACACTTTTTAACAAAATAATCATTTATATGACCGGACATATCGATCTGAACATTATGGAGAACGGCCGGTTCCGCACTCCTATTTGCAGAGACCGAGACCGCTTTGAAAAAATTATCCGTTCTCAGGTAAAGGACATCGTTCGCATTGAAGACAACTTAAATATCATGTGCCGGGGTGTAGGAAACGGCAAAAGCGATCTGCTGGTTATTGTAGGAATAGATTTTGATATGAAAAAGTTGAAGGAATACACCAGCTTCTTTAACCTGAAACAAGGAAAATTCGAAGATTTTTATGATAAAAATCTGATTAATCCGGTATTTATGACCGAAACCAAAGCCAAAAACCTCAATGTGAAACTGCATGACCAAATCCGTGTAAGACTGCAAAATATTTATGGTCAGCAGCAAACAACAATAGTTACGGTAGCTGGTATCACCAAATCACAAAATATGTATATGGATATAGCTATATTTTTAAATAAAAAAGATATCAAAAAGCTGATGGGCTTAAAACCTCAGGAAACAGGGAGTCTGCAAATTGTTCTGAAATATCCGAAAACAGCCGTTAAACAAGCGGACAAACTTCACGCCGCTCTTACGCCGAATGTAGCGGCCA
>JAQURL010000038.1 GCA_028715625.1 Candidatus Margulisiibacteriota bacterium
GCGCTGGGTATAGTTATGGAAAACAATGCTCCCAATTATGAACCGCTAAGGTTCGGCTTTGAAGCGAATACTTCGAATACACCTGTTGTAGCATTTATAGGAGGGAAGTGGTTCCTGAGTAATGTAGACAGCAAATATCCTATGTTTATGAGTGCCGGATTGATCGGAAATTTTGGTAACAATTCCAATGTAGGTGTTTTTATTTCTCTCATTTTTCAAAGATTTCTGGATATAAAGCCTTTATTTCTGGAAGTTGGTGTAGATGCCATGAATTCCGGCAGTGTTCAGGTCCAGGCCGGGTATTATTTTTAAGAGAGGAAGGAAAAAATGAAAATAAATAGTCGAGGTTTCTTGGAATTTGTATTTATGTTCGTTATTTTTTTTATCGGTGTTTCGAGTACGGCCAGAGCGGAAGTTGATGTTAATATTAATTTCGGACCGCCACCAATCCGCGTTGCAACTCCGCTAGAAGTAGTATATATGCCTCAGGCCGGTGTATATTTTGTGCCTGAATTAAGTTTTGATGTATTTTTCTACAACGGATACTGGTGGTCACCCAGAGGCGACCGCTGGTACAGGGCCAGCAAATATAACGGTCCCTGGGTCCAGGTGCGTCGTTATTATGTGCCTGAACGTATAGTCAGAGTGCCGCGGAATTATCGCGAAATCTATAGGGGTGAACGTCGTATTGATTACGGACAATGGAAAAAACAATATCATTATGATGAGCATAATGATGAACATAGAGATGAAGGGCGGAGACATAGAGATTAAGTTTTGACAAATTTTTTAAAATACTTTATTATGCACATATGAGCATAACTAGAGTCTCATCAACCCTGACTTTTGCAGATAGATGGGGAAGTTTTAAGGTACGCTGGGGCATAGGGCGTTCGGATTACAGCATAGAGCCCGGGCTTTATGCTCTTGGCAAACCTTCAGCTACCAGTCCCGTCATAGTTACTGCCAATTACAAATTAACCTTTGATATTGTTCGTTCAAATCTTTTTAGCCTGAGCATTTACATTCTTGTTTTGGACACAAAAGGGGTAAATGTATGGTGTGCGGCAGGCAAGGGTACATTCGGCACAGAAGAGCTGATAGCTCGTATCCTCGCCACAGAGCTTTCCACAGTAGTTTCTCACAGAACAATAATACTTCCGCAACTGGGCGCTGTTGGAGTAGCAGCTCATGATATACAGAAAACGACAGGTTTCAAGGTTGTTTATGGACCGGTCCGCATAGAAGATATGCCCGCGTTCCTGCAAAACGAGATGAAGGCAACACCGGAAATGCGGGAGGTGCGTTTCACCTTGAAAGACCGACTTATACTTGTTCCGGTTGAACTGGTTAATTACGTGCTGCCTGCTTTGGGAATGATTATATTTTTGCTGTTGATTTCTTTAATCCATATTAACGGCTTATTTTTAAGCTTTAATGAGGCAAGAAGCGTAATGCAAAATATAGCTTTGGCATATATCGGCGGAGTGGTGATAACGCCGGTCTTGCTGCCCTGGATACCCGCGAGAAGCTTCTCGGCCAAAGGAGCTATAATCGGATTCCTCCTGGCACTTCTGTTCCAATTGTTTACTACTCCATGGCTATTTATTATCCCTGCTATCAGCTCGTTCCTGGCTATGAATTTTACCGGGTCATCTACATATACATCGTTGTCGGGCGTAAAAAAAGAAATGAGGATCGCGGTCCCGTTGCAACTGACAGCCATGATATTGGGAATTATCTGGATTGTTTTGACTAACATTATTAAATAACAAAGGAGAAACGATGAGCGGAAATGAATATTTAAAAAATGTAACCACTTTGAGTCTGGATTCTGAAAAATGCAAGGGTTGCGGGCTTTGCGCTGTTGTTTGTCCGCATAATGTTTTTGCTATGAAAAACAAAAAAGCCTCGATTATTAATAAAGACAACTGTATGGAATGCGGCGCCTGCGCGAAAAACTGCGCTTATGGAGCAATAACCGTAAAAAGCGGGGTAGGTTGTGCGGCCGGTATTATCAGTGGGACAATTAGAGGGACTGAGCCTTCCTGCGGATGTGATAAGGGAGGTTGCTGTTAATGCGGCCCAAAAAACAACGGTTTATCTGCTGCAGCAACGAAGAAAGAAAATTTCGTCCTGTTTGTAAATGTTCAGAGGCTTTGGAGCAAGTCCAGCTGACCCTGGATGAATTTGAGGCAATCCGGCTGTGCGACCATGAAGGGCTGCTGCAAGACGCTGTTGCTGGGCAGATGAAGGTGCACCGCACCACAGTTTCACGAATTCTGAGCTCTGCACATGCTAAAATCGCAGACGCGCTAATACATCTCAAAGAAATTCGTATTGCCGGAGGTTGTTGCAGCCCGGTTGTAATAATAGAGAAAACATGAATATTTTCGAACGCTATCTCACTATCTGGGTCGGTCTTTGTATGATCGCAGGAGTGTTGCTGGGTAAGATTTTGCCTGAATTTATATCGATTATCAGACAATTGGAATTTGGTACTAACAGCCATATAAATATACCGATTGCAGTATTTATCTGGCTTATGATTTACCCCATGATGCTGAAAATAGATTTTCGCTCTTTGCTTAATGTCAGTAAGCAGCCCAGGGGACTGGCAGTGACGCTGGTTGTGAACTGGCTGATTAAACCGTTCAGTATGGCGTTGCTGGGCTGGATATTTTTTAAGCAGCTATTTTTACCATTTCTTGGCCCGGATTTAGCCAATCAATATCTTGCGGGTACTATAATTCTGGCAGCTGCGCCTTGCACAGCAATGGTTTTTGTATGGAGCTATCTGACCAAAGGCAATTCGGCCTATACTCTGGTGCAGGTGGCACTGAATGATTTGATCATGATAGTTTTATTTGCGCCTATCGTTTCGCTTTTGGTTTCAGGAGCGGCAGGATTACATGTGCCCTATACAGTGCTTTTTTTGTCAGTACTTATTTTTATTGTCATACCGCTTTCCCTGGGCGCGGTTTCCAGAATAATTATGCTGAGCAGTTGGGGAGAAGAACGGTTTGAACTTTTTTTGAAAAGACTGCATCCGGTAACAATTATCGCTTTGCTTTTAACACTGGTGATAATTTTTGCCTTTCAGGCGGATAATCTGGTATTGCATTGGTTCCATGTGATTTTGATCGCTATTCCCTTATTAATTCAGGTGTATTTCAACAGCAGCCTGACTTATTTAACTATGCGTTGGCTCAAGGTCCCGCATAATATCGCTGCACCGGGAGCGCTGATCGGTGCCAGCAACTTCTTTGAACTGGCTGTGGCTACAGCTATAGCTCTTTATGGCCCTGCGTCAGGCGCGGCTCTGGCAACCGTAGTAGGTGTACTGGTGGAAGTTCCGGTCATGCTTTCGGTTTGTGGTATTTGCAACAGGACGAAGGGGTGGTATGAGGAAGCAGGTGAAAGGTGAGTAGTGAATCGTGAAAAGTGAAGGGAAGATAAGTAGTAAGTGTTAGGTTGAAGTTCATGCTGAGCCTGATTTAATTCATTAAATCTAAAATTTTTTTTGTGGTGTTTACATTTCTTACTGTCATTTCCTGATATTCAGGATGAGTGGAAAGCTTTAACATGGTTGATCGGGTTAAAGTATTCTTAGCCGCTGACCAAAATAAAACGCCCTGATAATAAGAAATACTCTCAATTTCCTGTTTTATTTTAAATTTTTGCACAATCATCTCAGAGTCAATTGTATTACTCAAAAAAATAACATTATGTTTCCAGTCAGGATTTTCAAAGATCTTCGGAAAATGGGAAATGGAGTTTTGCAGGTCTTCTTTTGATCTTATCAATACTTTGGCCTGATATTGGAACCTGGAAGCCAGCTGTTTTTCTATCTTTCTCTCGATATCGTCTTTATTCGTCATATCAGACTGAAAAAGGACATTCCCGCTTTGAATATAGGTTTTCACTGACAGAAAGCCCATTTTTACAAACTCTTCTCGCAACACTTCCATCTTGATGATATTTTTGCCCCCAACATTAATACCGCGCAGCAAAGCCACATAACTTATTAATGTTTCTTTTTTTTGATCTGAGGACATGGGTAAATTATAGCACGGGTGTTGGGCGTGTTGGGAAGGACGAGGGAAGAGGGAGGATTGTGTTAAGAGATAAGTGGTAAGGTGTTAAGTTGAAGGTCATGTTGAGCTTGACGAAGGAAGAAGGAAGAAGGGGGAAGCTTAAGGTTTAATTGTGTAATCGTGTAGTTGTTGAGTTGTGAAGAGTCATACTGAGCCCTTCTAGGCCAAGTTTGGCACACATTCATACAGATTCATTCTCCATGTAGCAAATTCCTGTTGAACAAAAACGGTAATTCATATTAAACTAAGCAAGTTGAAAATCTGATTTTCTGGCAGAGATTTCGGAACAGGAAGGCGGCTTGCCGCCCGTAGTTCCGAAGGAACGTAGGGCGGTTAGCTCAGTTGGTTAGAGTACAACGTTGACATCGTTGGGGTCACTGGTTCGATCCCAGTACCGCCCACCAGTCTTCGCTTAGCGACGAGTCTAGACGAGGAGATTAGCGAAGACTGTTACGCCGTAGTCCCGTCGAAGCGAAGTATAGACGGACGTAGGCGGACAAATTACTACGTTTGGCATGTTTTGGCCTAACTCTGGACGATTAGAAAAATATTATTAATATTAGATATATGCCGGATGATAAACCCAGAATTATCTTTGGTTCGGAGCAATTCGGCAATTCTTTGTTTTTGTCTCCCAAGATAGCGGATAAATCCGCCGCTGCCTCGAAAGAGAAAAGCATCTGCACTCAAAATGAGGCTTATAATTTCAAACTTTTATATAGTGAATGTCCCAAACTAAATGAGATAGAAGAACTTATCGGCAAAGCAGAAAATCAATTTGCTCAGGCCAAAATTTCTCCGGCTTCCAAAGCAGCAGTGGAACCCGAGTTGCAGGATACGGTTTATATGCAGGCCAGATTTTTCCTGCTTTTAGCCCGCAAGGACTTGCTGAGTGCCCAGTCATTTCTGCTGATCAAACTTACGCAGAAACAGCATTTTTTGCATACGGAGGTTATAAAACCATATGCTGAGTTGCCCAAAGAAAAAGAGTTTCAGCTCTTTGAGCATACCCAGCAACTTTTAACCGGCATCAATAATATGTTTATTCAGCTTACTCTGGATATTATCGAGACCTGTATTAAAAGAGAGTTATACTGTATTGCCGACAATTATTTCGCGGAATTGCAGCTTTTTGGTGATACAGACTTATTCAGGGACAGAATAGAAAACCTCAGAAAGATAGTCAGCCACGGAAGAAAAACAGGATAAGTTTATCAATTTCTGTTCAATCTATGTACTATAGTGTATCCGACTTCTTTATTCCTGAAAATTATGCGGTCAAACTGTTCACCAAGATAATTTATCGTATTCATTTGTTTAATAAATTGCGCGGTGTTTATAGCCGAGATATCGCCAATGCCTGGTTGTGGTTTGGTTATTTTATTTAAGTCCGCTAACAAAAACCCCGGCTTGTTATAAACACCGTAAATACTTATAAGGTCTGAAGGAAAAAGTATTTTGCTATTTTGCGGCAGCTTTTCCGAATAAAAATTCATACCGAAAATTTCCGGGTCATATAAACTGTTAGCTATATCAGGATGACAAAAAGCCGAATTGATAATAAATTTTTTGTCAGTATCGCCCATAGCCAGATAGGGTTTAATATTTCTGCCGATATTTTCCGGGAAGCCTTTTACACGGTTTAGCTCCAGAGTATTTATCAGCGAATGTCCGGTGGGTACTGTTACCGGATATCTGATAATTAACGAGGTTCTCTTTATTACAGCTCCCCTGACGGGTGCGAAATTGGCCTCGTCGTAGCTGTCACCAGGCATCAGGGTCAGGTAATAGAAATCTCTGTAATTATTTGCAGGGATGGTTATAGCAGCGTTTAATATCTGTGAACCCTTTCGGGCCAGAGTATTGTGTACAATTGAATCCATAACTCTGCATCTTTGACCGATTTGACTGTTGCTGATGAGAGCATCTTTGTCCATGGTAAAATTTGCCGATACTTTGATCAATGCTAAGGGTTCAATTACTACTGCCCCCTTCAGAATAAGTTTTTTATCCGGGGAGATGTCCAGTATTGCGTCTCTGGAAACCGATGCCCTGGCTCCGGGAAGCAGAAAGATATTGCGTTCCTTAAGTTCCTGTTCGGAGAACAGGTTGTTATTTAGAGGTACATTTATAATTTTAGGAAGCATATTTATATATATCGTGAAGGTGAATGAAGAGATTCAGATAAAATGTTTTTTCAGAAACAGATGCAGGCTTTTGCCCTGATCTTTAACCGGCACCAATACTGTTTTTAGTCCCATCAGATTGGCATGCTCCACGATTGTTGGGGAATCATCAAAGAACAGAGCTCCGGAGAAATCCCTGCCTGTCACTTTTTGCCAGACATCAAATATTTTTACTTCGGGCTTCATGGATTGAACGGAAAAGGAAGTAATCACATGACGGAAATGGCGAGCCCAGTCATGGCCCAAAATATGAGATGAAGCCCAGGAGCTGGTGTTAGAAATTGCCGAGAGCATATGTCCGGCTTTAAGTTGCCCCAGCAAGGAAGTTGAAGGTGGTAATTGCGAAAGATGTATTTTGTTATAGATATCTATCAATTGCCTTTCAGGTATGTTCGGTTTATTCAGCAACCTGCGCAGAGCGCGGGCGAATTGCTGTGAAGTTATTTTCCCGGCGTTAAATAAATCGATGAACCTGTCGGCAAAAATATCAAATTTTTTTCTTGGTAACAGCGGATTAACAGCCAGGAATGCCGCGTAAAGTTTTTCGTTACTCCAGTAAACCAATACATTGCCGATATCAAAAACTAAATCGGAAACACTGTCAAATCGCGGCAGTTTATCAATACTGTAGTCATATTTATGTCTCAGAGGATAGAAGGGATTGCCTTTTTTATCAAGATGTATCCGGCTTTCCAGCAGTTTAAATATCAGCACTCTCTGATGTCTGGTAACGCTCATATGCTTGTTTTCGGCGATGCTTTTCAGAAAAAAGTCCGCAAGGCTGAGATCACGGTTCTTTGCCAATTCGTTGGCTGTTTTATGAAGTAAATCGTTCGAGGTTATAAATCCCAGATAAATCGGTGTTTGCCGCCAGTGTATCTGTATACCACCTTTATTCACCAAGCCATAATTCAGCGCAGCAAAATACAGGTCCAGTTTTTTTATGGATTGTTGTATTAATGATTTTGTTATATTTAGAGATACAACTTTATTGAACATTGTTAAATTATCGGATAAAAGATCATAAATTCTCTGAAAAATAATGCAATTATATGTCGGCTAATCCGATAACCTTATAGCTTTAGTGGAGGATTTATGTATAAAAAAATTATAGCTGTGAGCGACAGGTTGTTGAAAGCCTATTTGCGCGACATATTATCTTCACTAGGGAAAAGAAACAATATCTTTATGCAGAGTGACGCCGAGCAATATCTGAAGGTATTGGTCAGTCTCAGGGAATCAGGGGTGGACCTCAGGAAAGAATTCAGCGTTGTGGAAGGATTGTATTATTTAAACAATAACAAAAGACCAATGGAAAAAGAAGAGGGAGAAACAGAAGAAATGTTCAAAGCCCGCGTATCAATTTATAATTGTCTCTCAAATCTGGATAAGAAAAATATGAGAGTAGTATTGGAACATTTAGAACGTGACCTTTTGATACTTGGATTTAAAATGATATCACCTACACATTATGATATAACCACAAAGTTGATTGACGCTGTTAAGAAAGGAGACTTGCAGGGGACCATAGAAATCCTGAATCTAGGCGCTAATATTCACAGTAGGGATGATAAGGGACGTACAACCCTCATGCTGGCTGCTCTGAATAAACATCCAGATATTGTGAGCGCGTTGCTGGAAAAAGGGGCAGATATCAGTATGACCGATAACAGTAAAAGCAGTAATGCTTTGCTATATGCGGCAGAGGGAGGAGATATCGAATGTATAAGACTGCTATTAAAAGCCGGTTCGGATATAAATTATAAGAACTCCTATAACTGGACAGCTCTGATGACGGCTGCCGACTCCAATAAACCGGAGGCAGTGAGGTTTTTAAAAGGGAATAAAGCCGACCTGCATATTATAAGTCATATCGGGCAGAATGCCATGCACCTGGCTGTCAGATTTGAAGAGGTGGTGGATGCACTACTGGAGATAACACAGGAAGATATTCCGATTAAAAAACCAAAAGGGATCATCGGATGGCTGAAACCCAAGGTGATTGATGACACAAAGCCGGACCAGAATAAAAAGCAGTTATCGGTAAAGGACAGGGAGGGTAAAACCGCCCTTACTCGGGCAGCTGATTTTTCGTTTGATAATAAAGGTGCCAGGGTAGTTAAAAGACTGCTTGAGGCAGGGGCTGATATTAATGAACAGGACCACAAAGGACGTACGGCTTTAATCTCAGCGGTAATATGTGGGTGTGAAAAAGGTGTAAAAGTTTTAATGGAAGCGGGAGCGGACAGGACTATCACGGATAATGAAGGTAAAAACGCTCTGGATCACGCTGAAGATCTCTGGATGAAGTTATTATTAAAACCGTCAGATAGTGGATCGGCGGACCAGGACACTAATTCATGAATCCTAAAATAGTAGCTGTTCAGAAGCTTAAAGAACTGGTACAAAATCTCAGCGGCCGTATAGGCGCTCTGCATATAGACCAGAATATTTTTTCCGGCCCCAAAGCTGAAATATTTATGAATAATCTGCTGGAAGCTGCACAGAAGGGTGTAAATTTGAGAAAGCTTTTTTCGCAGATACCTGCGATCAGGTTCCTGGGTGAGGACAAACCGCCTTCGGTGGAAAACGGAGTGATCCCGATCAGAGAAAAGAACCTGGCCAGACGCTCCATTTATTTTTGCCTGGAAAATTTGAACCAAAAAAATAAAGAGGTCATTTTGCAGAAATTATTCAGAAATTTTTTGGTATTGGGCTACAAACAGCTCAGGACTCCGGATTATCTGGAATTTGAACTGATCGAAGCTGTTTCGACGGAAGATACACAGCGTTTGTGGTATTTAATACAGCAAGGCGCTGATATAGATGTGATGCTGGGCAGGGAAGAAGGTATTAAGCCCGAACAGCGCACAACAGTTGGAGATTCCGCGGGGAGTCAGAGATTCAAGGACAGGCCTTTGCTGGTAAATTTGGCCAGAAGAGGTACACCGGAACTGGTCAGTATTCTTATTCAGGCCGGGGCCAATGTCAATGCTTTAGACAACTGCGGTGGCAATGCTGTTATAGAAGCCGCAGGCCATGGTCATTTGCGTATAGTGAAGGACCTGATCAATGCAGGGTCGGATTTGCAGATTAAAAATGTCAATGGCTGGACTGCCTGCAACGCAGCCAAAGCTACCAAAAACACCGAAATTTATAATTTGCTGAAAAAGCATGGCGCCAGAGAAGATTAAGAATATCCATAAAAACCTGGGAAATTTTCATTTTTTTGTCGATATATTTAATTATTGGGGTTAGTTTTTTAAGAATTAAACCAGGAGGGGTAAGATGAATAAAACCAAAATCCAGAACACAAAATCTAAAGAAATTCAGGGCAATTTTGATGATGCCTTGAATTCCGTTATTAGTATGTTCGCAAAAGAACTAACAGAAGTTGGATTGTTTGAAGAAGCCATCATCATAAAAAATCAAATCAGTGAAGAGAAGTTCATTCTGGAGTTTGAAAAATCCTTAAAGATTTTTAGTTAAAATTTTTTATTGGGCCGGGATTTTTATTTAATAATCACGGGAATACCGGACTTTTGCAGTTTTTTCAGATATGTTTTGTTTTGTTGCAAAAGTTGAATGTCATCGGCCGCAAGATGTTCCTGATCGTTTCGTATATAAGCAAGAGCTCTGCTCAAGCGGGCATCCATATCTTCAGGATCCAGTTCAATAGCGATACTAAAATCAATAATCGCTTTTTGATAATAGCCTAAAGTCAAAAATAAAGAACCCCGGAATGAATAAGTTTCGGCTTGATCGGGATCTATTTCAATAGCTCGGTTATAGTCTTCCAAAGCATGTTTGTAATTCCCCATGGTATGGTAAGCAGCGCCTCTGTTTACCAGAGCATTCACGAAATTATGATGAAATTTTAAGGCTTTATTCAAGTCTTTCAAGGCTAGATTAAGCTCATCAGACAGAAGGTACATATAGCCACGCAGGTTATAGACAGGAGCGTAGTCGGGCTTCAGTTTTATGGCCTGGCCCAGGGCCTTCATGCTTTCATAAATGTCAAACCTCAGATAATGCTGATAAGCCAGATTATAATAAAATAAAGCAGGCATTTCTTCTTTTTCAAAAGGAGTCAGCAATTTGAAAGCATCATCAGGCGCCAGATGGAATTTTTCTATAAAATCCGCTTTCAGTTTAACTTCTCCGAAGTCAAGTACAGTACCGTTAACATCCAGGTACGAATATTCTTGCAAACTGACTATTTTTACTTTTTTCCAGTCAGTGTGCGTTCGCGCCAGTTCTTTCGCCAGAGCCATTATAAAAAAACAGCCGGCATCACAATCCAGAATTTCATTAAGCAGAGAATCTACAATAGAATAAGTTCTGCAGCTCTCATTTTCTTTGGCGAACCGAAAGCATCCCTCTAATATTTCGTAAGCGATTTGAATTTTTTCTATTACCGGTTTGTGGTTGTTTTCAGGTTTGACCAGAACAATTTTCATTATATTCAGTACATAAAGGAATCTTTCGTAAGCCAGTTCAACTTCTTCAGGTTTGAATATTTCCGCTTCCAGTAAAAAGAGTTTTCTGATCTGATTATCAGGCTTGAGCAAAGTTTCCTGTTTATTATTTTGAACTGCTGCAATAATTTTTGGTTTCATAAATTTTTTGGTTTTCCCGAATTTTAGTTAGTAAATAATTATCGATTGATATATTTAATTATTGCAGGGAAATTATTAGGGATAAGATTTGGACAGGAGAATTAGGAAAAAATTGGAGGAGACGGGCAGATTCGAACTGCCGAATAGCGATTTTGCAGACCGCTGCCTTACCACTTGGCTACGTCTCCGTTTTGCCAGCAAATAGTATAGAACATTACTCCGCCTGAGGCAATCGTATTTATTTGAAAAATGTTTCAAGAAGTGGTATTGTAATAAAAATTATGAATAGCATAACTATAGATGATAAAAATTTAAACAAGGTACTGGGCACATCGGAAGTTTTCAAAGATTATGACATGCAGAATGAAGGCCGACTGCTGAAAAACATGCCCGTTAAAAGTTTCGATAAACGGTTATATGAAATAATTATAGACCTGGCTTATTCCTGGAAAAAATATAATGCCGCGGAAACAGACGATGAACGCAAGAAAGTTATGGCTCATATTAATATTCTGGAATTGGAAAAGAATAAAATCCTGGGTCAGATGATCAACTGATGTCAAAAAAACGAATAGGTATCATAGGCGCTACGGGCTACACCGGTCATGAACTAATAAAAATTCTTCGTAATCATCCGCAAGTAGAAATTGTTTATGCTACAACCACTACTCAGGCAGGACGTAATATCAATAACCTTTATCCCGATTTGAAATATCTAAGCCTTGTACTGGAAGAATATGACCTAAAAAAAATAAAAAAAACCAAACTGGACCTCGTTTTTTTAGCCGTACATCATGGTAAAGCCATGGGCTTCGTTCCAGAGCTATTGGACCTCGGAATACAGGTTGTGGATCTTAGTGCGGACTTTCGTTTCTCTGATGTAAAAGTTTATGAGAAAATTTACGGCAAACATGCTTTTCCCAAGTATTGCAAAACAGCTGTTTACGGTTTGCCGGAATTTTATAGAAACAAAATTAAAAAGGCCAAATTGCTCTCCAATCCGGGTTGTTATGTTACGTCTTCATTGCTGGCTTTGCTGCCTGTTATAGAGCATGCGGAAAATATTGTTGTGGATGCGAAAAGCGGCGTTTCCGGAGCGGGTAAGAAAGTGGAGGAGCCGTATCTTTTCGGTAATATCCATAATAATTTCAAGGCCTATGCCATTGCCAAACATCGTCACCAGCCGGAGATTGAGTCTTATTTGAAAAAAAACATAGAATTTGTGCCACATCTTTTACCCATAAACAGAGGTATTTTATGCACTGTTTATTTTAATTCCGCTAAATCCTATGAATTCTTACGCAAAAGATTAACTGAAGCGTATAGCAAAGAACCCTATGTAAAAGTTTTATCAGAACAGGACCCGGCTATAAACATGGTCACCGGAACTAATAATTGCTTCGTGAATATTTACAAAGGAAGCAAACCCAAGTCTTTCATAATTGTGTCGGTGCTGGATAATCTGATCAAGGGCGCTAGCGGGCAGGCAGTGCAGAATATGAACCTGATGCTGGGCCTGGAAGAGCAATCAGGACTTGATTTGGCACCTGCCTATCCATAAAAATTCTATAGAACGAACGGATCAAATTCAGGCAATGGAAGCGGTTTGATATTTCTCATATACCAATAATTGAAACCATAATTGATAAATAATTGCTGGCCTGGTTTTATATCATCACAGGTTATGAAGAGATTTTTCCATTCACCTTTTATCATCAAGGTAAAAACATTAACATTAGGCCAGTAGGAATGGTTTATAAAACGGGTATGGTTCCCGGCTTTGTATGCATCTATGCAGATGGGTGCATGAAGAAGTGTTTTGCCATATTTCATTATGTAATCAGCATTTGCCGGCATGTCTGTTTTAGTATTTTTCAAAAAGCCGGTGTATTCACCTATACAGGTGTTGCCCGGGATCTTTACCGAAGCAAAAATGCCAAACCCTATGTCCTGATTAATTTTTGCAATGTATAGCTCTTCCAGTATTTCTTCCATGGTCAGAAAAGTTACATGCTTAAGTGTATGAATACTATCCAGCTCTTGAATCTGATAAAATTTTTGAGCTAAAAAATGTTTTGATTTTAGGGGGAAAGTTTCTCCGTCAAAAGCAACTCTGTTCAGGTATTTTACACCTAAACTTTTTATGATACTGATACTGTCAAGATAATTGAAAGTGCCGTCATCTTTTCGAAGTTTAAGGACATTTTTGATGCTGACAAGTTTGTTAATCATAGTAAGTTGTCGGTAAAACGGATCTTTTATTGCAAATTTTTTGTTGTCTTTGATGTGACAAAATAATAAAAAAATAGTTGATGTTTTTTAGGTTTGAATAGAAAATATTCTTATAAAATCCAAAAAATAAAAAAGGTAGTGTGAATTATGTTTAAATACAACAGAGTGGTATTTTTTGCTTTCATCTTTTTGATATTTTCTATGAACATTATTTTTGCCAAAGATATATTAATGATGGCTCCTTATTATGGGACCATCCTCAATACTTATGAAAACAGCAGTTACGGCCTGAACCTGCAGGATACTCAAATGATGGACGGTCTGTTTGTTCAATATCTTAATTCTGGCCTGGGTTGTATCAACGCTTTCTTTTTTCAGGCACCGCAGGTTAATTTTAGCAGGGTTATTGGAGTTCATTCCAATGCTGATATGTATTTTGGAGATGGCGATAAATGGGTGCTGGGATTGGGGTATGACAATATTGTAATAAAAATGGATGCCGGTAATAATATCTCCGGTTTAACATCTTTTAAAATGGACAACAATGTCAAAGAAGTTTATGTGCGATTCGGAAAATATATTTCAATCGGTGAGTGGTTTGGCCTGATAACCCGGTTACTTCCTTATATCGGATATGGCACAGAATCAGTAGGTGGAAGTGTCACGGTTGACCCTGCAGGCCCGGCGCCAAGCACTGCCAAGCCGATTGACGACGGACAAAATTATCTACTGGCCGGCCTCAATAGTAAATTCTCTTTTCTTCATTTTTTGAATTTTGACGCTAAATACATGGTTATGTTTCAAAAAGTAAAACCGATTAATATCGTTACATTACAGGCCAATTTATTTTTAACACAAAATTGGGGTATTTCTTATCAGTATAAATATATGGAATTAAGTAACGGTAAAGATATTTATAATATTGCAGGGATAGATTACGTTTTCTAGGACTATTTTTTATTTTAATTATCAATTAATCAAGTGTGACATAAATTGGCAGTATAATAAATTACTTCTGTAACAGCCTCTGTATTCTACCCAGAGACTTTTTGCTTTCCTCTTCACCTATTGCGATTATTTCATCGATTTTCCCATAATCGAATTGTCTCAGGTTTTCAAACAAAGGTTTAATGATAATATCAGCCTTGCCAATGCTTTCGTCGGCTATGAAATCGGAAGAAATATTACGGGAGCGCAGGAAAACAGAAAGCATGTCATTTTTTTTGAAGGCATTAAGGTCTGATACATAGACAGCAACTTTTATATCTATATTAGCTTTTTCCAGTGCCGAAATAGGTACCGGAGTAGTCACAACACCATCCACCAGCAGCTTGTCCTCACTTTTAACCGGAGTAAAAATAATGGGAATGGAAAGTGATGCCCGGATTGCCTGCAGTACACTACCTCTGGTCATAATTACTTCCTGGCCGGAATAAAGGTCTGTGGCTACCGCAGCGAATGGGATTACACTGTCTTCGATGTTTTTATTGCCGACAAGTTTTTTTATAGTTTTATTAATTAATTTTTTGCCGTGAAAAATTCCCGAAATAGGCAAAACAGGGTCCCACAATCTGTATAACGGTTGTTTATAGCTTCTGGCAAAAGCCTGATAAACTTTGGGAAAATTATTACCGAAGGCATAAGCCGCGCCATACAAAGCGCCGCCACTGGTTCCTGCTATATAATCTATCGGCACCCCGTTTTCCTGAAGTATTTTCAAAACACCTATATGAGCAAGACCCGGAGCGGTACCACTGCTAAGTGCCAACCCGATGGTTTTATGCGCTATTTTGCGGATGATAGCTTCAATTTGTGCTTTTGAAGTATTTTCAGCGACATGATACTGTCCGGGAACATTTTCCTGAAAATTGATAATATCGTGAGCAGTGTCCAGATGCATAAGAGAAGTGTTTTCTATAATAATATAGCTATTTTGATAATTGTTTATTTCCTGTCCGAGACTCTGTTTGCCGTTACTTTTAAGTCGGACGACCTGCCGGGAAGTGATGGATTGTAAATATTCCAGAAGGTGCTTTATTTGTGGTTGATGTTTATCCTGTGCCAGTATTAGAATAATGCGGTTATTATCCTGCTGGGTTATTATTCTGTTCGTGGAAGAAAGCCTTTTACTGAGAACTTTACTAAGTTCCAGGGCCAGCAGTTGGTTGGTTTCCATCAGGTTATTAAAATCTTTTTTTGTCAGACATGCCAACCTGCATTCGCTAGATGCCCGGGCTTTCGCTGTTCGATAAGAATCGGTAAGCATCGCCATTTCACCGAAAAAATCTCCCTTTTTAAGCACGGTCAGAACTACAGATTCTCCTTTTTTATTGGTCACGGATATTTCCACTTCACCGGCTTCGATAAGGAACATTGAATCTCCATAATCACCTTCTTCAAAAATTAAACTGCCTTTTTTGTAATCGGTTTGGGTCATATTGTGTTTGAAGCCGTGTAAAATATCCCAGGGTATATTTTTTATCCTTTTCATGTTTGCGGTAGCCTGTTTTTGCTGCAATAAAAGCTGATTGGTCAGGGCTAATCTCTGGCTGAGAGTTTTGCTTAGTTCCAGAGCAACTACATGGTGTTGTGTGAGCAGGTCCTGAAAATCTTTTTTAAGAAGATAATAAAGCTGGCAATCGATATCAGCACGGGCCGTGGCTGTTCTGTAGGAATCTATCAACAGCGCCATTTCTCCAAAAATTTCGCCTTTTTTCAGGTTGGCCAAAATTACTTCAGCACCCTGTTTGTTTTCGATCAGGATTGATATTTGTCCTTCGGAAATCAGATAAAAACGATTGGCATAATCACCTTCATGGAAAATAATTTGACCGGCCCTGAAGGTTTCCAGCACCATTTTTGAAGAGATAAGTTCCAGTATGGAATCCGGCAATTGCTGGAAAAGATCAAGGTCTTTTAAAAAATGGATATTCACTTTTATCCTAAATAATTGGCCAGGCTTTTCCAGTCCGCTTTTTTGTCGAAGGGTTCGGAAAAAGTCAGGAAAACACTGGAAAATGGCAGGGGAATTTCATATTTATCCCATCTCCAGAACAGTTTAAAAGATCGTTGGTACTCAACTTTTAGCCCTATAGTAGGGATACCGGTTTTTTCCGTCAAATATTGAGAACCTTCTTTAATAATAAGAGGAGGTCCGTTTGGACCATCTACAGCCATTATTACATTTTGTCCCTCACGCAATTTATGGATTATTTTAACCATGGATTTGCCAGGGTCTTTTTCAGTAGGAATAATATCATAACCCAGGCTTTTTGCGCAGTTGCCCAAGATACTACCTTTGAAGTTATCCGACACAAACATTACTATATTCTTTTTGCGATAAAAGTAAAAAGGGGTAAAGGTATTTTTATGCCAGGTTGCAAATATGAAAGGATTATTAGTAAAAAAATCGATTTCGGAAAGATTGTTTATCTTTATTTTCAGGGTCTTGTTTATCAGGGTTACCACAATGCATAATAAAAATCCGATAACTACCGATGGGAATCGACTAAATATTCTGAACATAAAAAAATTATAACTCATAAATTCGGATAATGTAACATCAATTGATTTAAACCTGGAAATTGTGTATAACTATATTAATATCCTGAAAGGGGCGGTTTCATGCGCATTATGATTGTTGATGATGAGTTGGTCTGCAGGAAAAAATTATGTAAAATTCTGGAAAATGAAGGCAAAGTTGAGGAATTTATTGAAGGACAAAGCGCTCTTGACGCATTTGAAAAAGCCCTGGATGAAAATAATCCCTTCAGGCTTGTAACAATGGATATGCATATGCCCGGACTTTTAGGCCTTGAGGTCTTAAACAGGATGCGCCAAATTGAAGCGAACAGAAATATAGACAGAAAAAATGCAGCAATTATTGTCATGGTCACAACTGATGAGGAGCGGGAAAATATTCTAAATGCCATTTCTTATAATGTTAACGATTATATAGCCAAACCGTTCAACAAAGAGTTCATACTCTCGCGGCTGAAGGAATGGCTGTCGGAGTAAAAACGCTAGGAGCTCAGGGCTCGGGGCTCTGGAATGCTGGAAGATTCGAAGGTTAGAGGATTAGAAGAATGGATTAAGCATCAAATCCAAAGCTTCTTCCTTCGTCCTTCTTCTTTCATCCTTCACTTCACTCTTCGCTTCACGCTTCACTCTTCACTTTTCACTATTCATCACTCATGCTAAACTATAAGCGATGTTTTATATATACGGCATAATACTCTTCTTTCTACTGGCTCTTCCGGTATTTAGAGCTCTGATTAATATTTATCCTGATTACTTGTGGTTTGTTGACCTTGGTTATCAAAACGTTTTTTTTACCATATGGTCGGCCCGCTTAATACCCGCCCTGATTTTTACCATCGTGGCTTTTATTATTGTATATTTTAACTTATTTATAACCCTAAAAAATCGGAAAAAAATCGCGGCTGAACCGGAAGTTGTTTATGACAACGGAAGTTTGTTTAATATTAATTCGCTTCCTTTTGAGAAAACCGCGGAAATTCTTGATTCTTTTAAGTGGCTGAAAATTGTCATCGCAGCGTTTATTGCCATTATTTTCGGTGGGTTCTGGCTAATCAGCTGGGATAAAGTTTTATTTTTTTTGAACAGTCAATTGCTAGGCAAGACGGATCCTGTTTTTCATAAAGATATCGGTTTTTATTTTTTTACCTATCCTTTTTTGAAACTATTACAGAGCTGGCTTATGTCCCTCAGCGTAGTAGTCCTGATTATAACCTTATTGGGTTATATTCACCGCAAGTCTTTGTCGATAAAAGGTTTAAAGATTGAAATAAGCCCACATATCAAGCTGCATGTTTCGGTTTTGCTGGGAATTATTTTTATGCTTATTGCCTGGTTATACAAACTGAACATGTACCAGCTGCTCTATACTTCTTCGGGCCTGGTTTATGGACCAGGTTATACTGTGATCCACGCTGACTTGCTGGGCTATAACGCTTTATTTATCATGTCATTGATAATTGTCGGCCTGATATTTATTAATATTTTCAGGAAAGGAATAATGCTACCGCTGGAAGGATTTGCAGTAATGGCTGTTATTTATATTTTATTAAAAGGGGTTTATCCGGTTGTTCTGCAGCAACTGATAGTAAAACCTAACGAAATAGAAAAAGAGCGTCCATATATTAATTATTATATTAAATATACTCAGGATTCTTACGGTCTAAGCAGTATTCAGGAAAAAATACTGACAATCAATCCTAATCTTACCGTAGAAGACATGAAGCGCAACCAGGATACTGTTACCAATATACGTTTGTGGGACCATAGACCTTTATTGAAAACTTTGGAACAATTGCAGGAAATCAGGCTTTATTATAATTTTTATGATGTGGACGTAGACCGATATTGGGTCAATGGAAAATATCAGCAGGTAATGCTTTCAGCCAGGGAACTGGATGCCGATCAATTGCCGGCTCAGGCCAGGAACTGGATCAATCAGAAGCTGACTTATACTCACGGTAAAGGTGTGGTAATGCTGCCGGTAAACAAGATGACTTCCGAAGGATTACCGGATTTTTATATTAATGATGTTCCTCCAAAAATTAATGTAGATATCCAGCTGGAAAATTCTTCGATCTATTTCGGGGAAAGTACCAATAAATATATCATTACCAACACCAAAGCCAAAGAGTTTGATTATCCTCAGGGTGACAGCAATCAATATACCGAATACAGCGGTCCTAAAGGAATTGTTTTAAATAACTTTTTACGCAAACTGCTTTTCGCGATTAAATTCAGGGAAATGAATATTGTCTTTACCGATACCATTACACCTAAAAGCAAGATATTTTTTGATCGCAGTATTCGTACCAGGGTAGAAAAAATCGCGCCTTTTCTAAGTTATGACAATGATCCTTACGTGATTGTTGCAAATAAAAAGCTTTATTGGATTATGGATGCCTATACTGTTTCTTCCATGTATCCCTATGCGCAGCCGTTTTATGGATCGGTAAATTATATCCGCAATCCGGTCAAAGTGGTTATCGATGCCTATACCGGAGAAACAGGTTTTTATGTGATAGATGACAAGGAACCTATTATCGCCACATATAAAAAAGTTTTTCCTACATTATTTAAAAGTGTAAAAGAGCTGAGCCCGGAGATTATCGCTCATTTTCGTTATCCAGAAGATTTATTTGTAGTTCAGGCCAAAATGTTTGGGACTTTCCATATGACCGATCCCCAGGTTTTTTATAATCAGGAAGACCTCTGGGTAGTAGCAAATGAAACATATGCGGACAATGTGAAACCTATGGAACCTTATTATACAATGATGAAATTGCCGGAAGATAAAAAGCTTTCTTTTCGTTTGATGTTGCCCTTTACGCCGTCCAAGAAAAACAACATGATCGGTTGGATGAGTGCCAACTCGGATTATCCGGATTACGGCAAGATAACGGTTTACAAAATGCCAAAGGAACAGCTTATTTACGGACCTATTCAAATTGAATCCCGGATCGATCAGGACACTGAAATATCCAAGCAACTTACTTTGTGGGGACAAAAAGGTTCGCAGGTAATTCGAGGTAACCTTTTGGTAGTGCCGGTGGAAAATTCTTTCCTTTATGTTGAGCCCCTCTATCTACAGGCAACTCAGTCCAAGATCCCGGAATTAAAGAGGATTGTTGTGGCTTTTGGAAACAAGCTGGCTATGGAAGCTACATTTGAAGAAGCCCTGATGAAAGTTTTTAACAGCAATGTTCTGGACAAAGTACAGGACACGATCAAGACAAAAGGGAGCGGTACGCAAAACGAAAACGGTTCTTCTCAATTGATAAATGAAGCCGGCAGAGCTTATAACGAGGCTCAGCAGGCCATAAAAGCCCTGGATTGGAAAACTTATGGCGAGCAGATGCGTCGTCTGGGCAGCGTGCTTGAGCAACTTAGAAATAAAAATTAAAAATTCAATTCTGGCAGTGAGGTTTTCAAAATGGCTGAAAAAATTCAGATAAAAAATAAAAAATTGATAATTCCTGATAAAGTAACGATTCCTTTCATCGAAGGTGACGGGATTGGAGCGGACATAACCCGGGCCATGTGTTCCGTAGTTGATGCCGCCGTAAAGAAAATAAACAAAAAAATCGAGTGGTTGGAAATATTAGCCGGCGAAAAAGCTTTTAACAAAACAGGTGTCTGGTTGCCGGACGAAACACTGGAGGCCATTAAAAAATATGTTGTGGCCATTAAGGGTCCCCTGACAACACCGATAGGCAAAGGCATTCGCAGTTTGAATGTTACCATGCGCCAGGTATTGGAACTATATGCTTGCGTTAGGCCTGTCCGTTATTTTCAAGGCGTGGAAAGCCCTTTAAAACATCCGGAAAACCTGGATGTAATTATTTTCAGGGAAAATACCGAAGATGTTTATGCGGGAATTGAATGGGAAGCGAATACGGATAAAGCCAAAAAGGTCAGAGCTTTTTTGCTTAAAGAATTCAATATCAAACTCTCTAAAAATACCGGTATCGGAGTTAAGCCTATCAGCAAGGAAGCATCCGAAAGACTTTTCAAGAAAGCCATACTTTATTCACTGGAAAATAACCGCAGAACTATTACTCTGGTACACAAGGGCAATATCATGAAATATACTGAAGGCGCGTTCATGAAATGGTGCTACGATTATGCTAAAAAGGAATTTTCTGATGTTATTGTTTTGGAAACAGAACTGCAAGGGGCCAAATGTCCTGCAGGGAAAATTCTTCTTAATGACCGGATAGCTGACAATATGTTCCAGCAGGTACTTTTGCGGCCTTCAGATTATGATGTGATAGTGACCACGAACCTGAACGGTGATTATTTATCTGATGCCTGTGCGGCACAGGTTGGAGGCCTTGGTCTTGCTCCGGGCGCGAATATCGGCGATTTCTATGCTGTTTTCGAAGCCACACACGGTACTGCTCCTAAATATGCTAACCAGAATAAAGCTAATCCCAGTTCATTAATTTTATCAGCAGTGATGATGCTGGAATATCTTGGCTGGCAAAAACCCGCCGGTTCCATCATTAAAGCTCTGGAGAAAACTATTCAGTCCAAGATTGTTACTTATGATCTGGCCAGACAGATGCAGGGTGCGAAGGAAGTCTCTACGTCCGATTTTGCCAAAGCAATAATAAAGAATTTATAAGCGCATGCGTGTTATTCCTTCGAAACTGGTAGTCCAAAAAATTGCCGATGCCCTGATTGATATTAATTTTAATGTCGACTCGGATATATTGAAATATTTTCAGTCACAGCTTCCAGCCTTGAAAGATAATGAGAAAAGGGTTATTCAAATACTTGTTGAAAACGCCAATATAGCTGCAAAAAATAAAATACCATTATGCCAGGATACCGGAACTGTGGTGATATTTGCCAGAATCGGACAGCATGTAGCATTTGAAAAAAACCTGCAAACCTTAATTGATGAAGCGGTTTCATCGGTGTATAAACAACAATATTTACGAAAATCGATTGTAAATGATCCCTTGAGCAGAATAAATACACAGGACAACACTCCGGCAATATTGCATCTGGAAATGATTCAGGGAGACACCTGTGAATTCGGGATCATGGTTAAGGGCGGCGGGGCTGAAAACGCTTCTTCTATGACAATGCTTGAACCAGCGGCAGGTGAAGAGGGTATTATCGATCTGATAGTAAAAGTGGTGGCTGAAAAAGGCCGGAATGCTTGTCCTCCTTTAATTTTGGGGGTGGGGTTGGGAGGTAATTTTGAAACCTGTACGCTTCTTGCTAAAAAGGCACTGTTTCGAAATATCGGTCAGAGAAATATAGACGCGAAATACGCTAAACTGGAGAATAAAATTTTAAAAAAAGTAAACGAGTTAAAAATCGGTGCAGGAGGATATGGTGGAAAACTGACAGCTATGGAAGTGTTTATTGAAACTGCCCCGTGCCATATTGCCAGTATGCCGGTAGCGGTAAATGTTAGCTGCCATAGTACAAGACATACTTGGGTGAGGGTGTAGTAGGAGATAAGGGTTAAGAGATAAGGGGTAAGTGGTAGGTTGAAACATCCTTCGTCCTGCTTTGCTAAAGCTTTCGTCTACGCTGAAGCTTCGCCGAGACAAGTCGGTTCGGCGAGCAAGCTCAGGATGACAGTTTGAATGAAACTGGAAAATAAAAAATTATGAAAAAAATCAAGCTGCCCATAATCGATAAAAAAGTATTAAAAAGTTTGAAACCGGGAGATTTTGTCTATCTGTCCGGTTGCGTTTACACGGCGCGTGACGCTACTCATAAAAAGTTGCTGGAATATATCAATGCCGGTAAAAAGTTGCCTCTGGATTTACAGAATACGTCTTTTTACTATATGGGGCCTTCGCCTGCCAGACCTGGACAGGTTTGCGGTTCGGCCGGGCCTACTACCAGCAGGAGAATGGACAGTTACACAAGAACACTTCTGGAACATGGCTTAAAAGTGATGATTGGTAAAGGTGAGCGCACCGAGCAGGTAAAAAAAGCTATAAAAAAACATAAGGCGGTTTACTTCGGCACCATTGGAGGAGCAGGCGCTTATTTATCTGTATGCATAAAAAAAATGGAATGCGCGGCTTTCCCTGAACTGGGGCCTGAAGCCTTATACAAACTGGAACTGGAAAATTTACCCGCTATTGTTATTAATATATAAACTTACAATGAATTAAATTTTTTGAGATGTCCGAAAATAATTAGAGTGTCATTGCGAGGAGCGTTAAGCGACGCTGCCAGCCGTCGCAATGCTATGGCTGCTAAACAATCCTCTAAAGTAATAGAGGGATGCTCGCCCGCCGAAGCTTTGGGCGAAGGAGGGCACGCTTCGCCAGCAATGGCTTTATTGTCCTCTATTTTCGGACTATCTTTTTTGAATAAATACTCTGCAATATTTTTTGTTTTTTTCCGATAACTTTATCAGGGTAAATTATGTTTAATAAAATCATTTCTGATGAAGAATCTGTTGTTAACATTGTTAGCAGAATGTTGCATGGAATTCTAGTTTCCGGAGAGCTTGAAATGGTACGAGAATTGTCAATGTATCTGCAAACGCAGGTTCCCGGACCGGATGTGAGATATGTTTTTAAAAAAATTAACGGGTTTAGGTTTTTGCAAGCGCCTTCATGCCCCAGAATTAAAGGAAAGGACGAACCCCACAAAATATTTTCACGTGTGCTGAACAGAATTTATTTTTATTTGAGCGATATAAAAAAATGTACAGGCACCAAAGCCTTATTTGAATTTGGGGAAAATCTGATTTATTTCCTGCAGGTTAATTCAAAAAAAATAAACTCTGCCGGTCGCAAAAAAAGCTTCACGGATGAATTTATTAAGGCGGTTATAAATAATAATTTAGACCTGGTCAAAAAGCTGATTAACGAGGGCGAAGACATTAACATACAAACAAAAACTAATAAAAGAACTTTGCTGCAGCTGGCCGTGTACCGCGGGCATCTGGAGATTGCCAAGTTGCTTATACAGGCTGGGGCAGATCAGAAAGCTCAGAATAAGGATGGTTTTACAGCTTTAATGCTGGCTGTGTCCAGCTATAATATTTCTTATAATGACAAGTTGAAGTTTATAAAATTTCTCTTAAATTCGGGGTCGGCTTCAACAGTTAATGTGCATAATAAAAAGCAGCTCACAGCCTTGGAGCTGGCTGTATATGATGGTCATCTGGAAATTGTTTGTTTGCTTTTGGGAGGAGTAGACAAGCAGGAAATAATCACAGCTGTTCCTGAACTCAAAGATAAAAAGAAATTGAAAGCTTTTTTTAAAAATCCCTCAGACAGAATACTGGTTTTTGATGATGATTCCAGTGTATTCATTAATACCATTATTAAGGACGTCGGACAACGAGACATTTTAAGCAAGATGT
>JAQURL010000039.1 GCA_028715625.1 Candidatus Margulisiibacteriota bacterium
GATGATATTTTAAGGTTTAATAATCATGTAGGCGATATTGAATTTATGACTGCTTCGTTGAGCAGGTTTTGGATTGATTACTCCGGTAATGTCGGTATCGGGATGACAAGCCCTGTCGCAAGATTGCATGTTAGCGGAAACATTACCGGGCAACCGATATTTAAAGTAGAAAACGCATCTGCTCCTAATGCGCTTGTTGTAAGTAATAATGGTTATGTCGGTATCGGCACTGCAAATCCGACTTCAAAATTGGAAGTTCAAAGTAGTATCTATCCTGTAATTAAAAGCGTACGCTATTCCAATTTAACAAATTCTCTCTATACATCATTCCTTTCGGTCCACAGAACAACAGCAGATATGCTGGATAATTTCGGCTCGTTAATTGAGTTTGGGATACAAGACAACGCCGATGTGCTTAATTCTATAGGAGCAATTGGCGCAATGAGAGATGGGGCAGATAATTCCGGAAAAATTGTTTTTCAAAACTCAAACGCCGGCACCTATTATACAAGAATGGTAATTGACCATCTTGGTAATGTGGGTGTAGGCACCTCAAATCCGGCAGCGCTTCTCCATATTAAACATGGCGCCGATTTACCCTCAGTTCTTATGGATGGTGGTAATAAAGACCTGGCTATACCTGATGGGCAGTCCATGCAGTTCGGGCATTGGGACGGCAGCAGCACTTTTACTCAAAGAATGATAATTTATGCTGATGGCAACGTTGGTATTGGAGTAGCCGCGCCTTCGGCTAAACTGGATGTTTCAGGTAATGTCAGGATCAGTGGAAATGTGATTTATAACGGTTCTGGCACAGCTAACATAACAGCGGTCGGAGGAATTAATCCAACTAATACCTATATGCGTATTCAGGGCAATGGAGGCGCAGTAGATATCACAGCTGTACCCCAGATCGCAGCCGGATCAGACGGTCAGCTCCTGATACTGAAAGGCTGCAGTGACACTAACACTGTAAAAATAGATACCAATAATGGTGTAAGGCTTAATGGCGGAATAAGTTTTACAATGGGCAAGGGTGATATTCTTCAACTTATATATGACGCGGCTGACACAGTATGGTATGAAGTAAGCAGAAGCGATAATTAATTTCGGAAATATATTATTATTTGGTAAAAAAAGTATAATTATAATTAGTAAAAAATGAAAGAACCGGCAATGCTATCAGGAATAATTAAAAGTACAAAATATTTAATTTTATTAATAAGTTGCTCTCAATTAGCGCTTTCAATACCTGTGGGTGGCGCAGGAAATAATGAAGTCTTTTCCGGCGGCGTAAGCGTTAACGGAACCGTGACAGCCAACAATTTTGTAGGGAACGGTTCGCAATTAACAGGTGTAGTAGCTAACACAGCAACAACGGCTAATGTGGCTACTTCTATGGATGCCAGAGGGTTGTTGGGAGCTATCACAGTTGCCACAGGGAATAGCGTAGTGAGTATCACCACAGCTGGCTATGTTGGTATCGGTATGACAAGTCCCTCTTCCTTATTGCATGTAGGAAGTCAATCAACTACAACTGCAGACTTAACAATTAACTCTGAGTATCAAGGCACTGGGTTTACAGGTTCTTCCATTCTAAATTTTGCCTCAGGTGGTTTTAATCGTTGGCGGCAAAAAACTATCCAAAAAAGTGCCGGTTCATATTCATTCGATTTGGTTTTTGATCAATTGAGCAATACAATTGGTCCTGTCTATACCGAGAGGATACGTATTAATGAAAACGGCAATGTAGGTGTAGGTACGGCAAATCCGGCTCAGCGACTACATGTTGTCGGCAGGGTCAGGACCGAATATAGCACCAGCGGCGAATCGGGAGAGTTTTTTACAGCAAACTCAGGAGGGCTTCTGGCTACACATATAGGATCTATATCAAATATTCCTCTGGCCTTTTTTACTAATAGCAGCGCGCCCAAAATGACTTTATCGGCAGGCGGGAATTTGGGTATCGGGACCACTTCACCTGAAACTAATTTGCATATATACGGTACAGGAACATCAACAAATTTGGGCCAACTGGACACCAATTTAAGGCTGCAATCTTATTCAACTACAGTTGGCGGCGGCAATGAGATTTCCTTCCGCGGTAAGGGGAATGAGGATGTGGGAACGTATGCAGCCATAAGCGCTCCTTTAATAGCTAATGATCCTAATGGCGCTTCAGGATATTTGGCTTTTTCAACAAAGCTCAATTATACAGATAATTTACTAACAGAAAGAATGCGCATAACAGCCTCAGGCAATATCGGTATAGGGACTACGGCCCCATTATCCAAACTTGATTTTGGCACCAATAGCTTCAGGATGAATCCATCTTCATATTCAGGTGGCCCTTATATATGTTCAGATCAAAATTTTAATATTGTATATGACATAGATAATAATGGTGGATTTTTTGCTTTAAAAAAGGGTGATGATCCAGCTACCGCAGGGGGCACCTATGTGCTTTTTGCTGATAATAGTGGCAACATAGGTATAGGGACTACCGCTCCAACATCTAAATTAACGGTAACCTCCGTTAACAATTATATAAGCCTTTTAGACCCTTATGTAGGTACAAATAATAGTTATATCACGATCAGGAATAGCTTCGCGGGCGCAAAAATAAGCGGTATAAACCTGCGTATAGATTCAAGCGATCTCTGGCAATTACATACTGATAATGGCGCATCACCGATAAACTCTTTTTTCCTTCAATACGGAAATAGTACCGCAAACAGGTATTTTACTCTAACTTCAGCGGGTAAGGTTGGCATCAGTACAACTAATCCGGTAGATAAATTTACAATAGCCGGTTCCGGCGGACAGGTCATATCAAGTATATACAGTAGCACAGTTAATACAATGGTCCTGGCTTCCGATACTCAACAGGCCGGTTTTGTCGGGACAAAAAGCAATCATGATTTCTGGATAGGTGCCAGTAATAATACGAAGATAGCGATAACTACCGCTGGTAATGTTGGGGTAGGGACAACCAGCCCTGGAGCAAAACTCGATATTAACGGCACGGTAAGAAGTTTATCCAATACATCTTTGCCAACTTCCGGAACTGGAATTGAAATATTTTTTCAACCTTCTCCGGAACTCGGCCTTATAAATGTTATAGATAGAGCAACATCCACCTGGAAGAATCTTGAGTTCAGGGCATCACAATTTGCTTTTTCAGGTGGCAATGTCGGTGTAGGAACTACCTCACCTGACAATAAAGTCGATATTCAAGGTGGAGCTTATACACAGTTGAGATTGACCGAAACCAAAACAGATAATACTTTAAGTCGTACAGGTTTAGTTGCCCAGCATTATATTGCCGGTGAAGAACCCTTGGGGCTCATAATGGGAAGAATTGATTCCACAACCTCAGAGATAGCCCTTGGAGGATATACTTCAGCCGCTAACGCTGCTACTTTAATAAGTTTCTATACAGCAACGAACAACACAACCATTGTTGGTTCAGAAAGAATGCGAATAAACAGCTCCGGCAACATAGGTATCGGAACAACTAATCCGATGTATACACTAAGCTTTGGCTCAACCTCAGGCAAACTGGGATATTATAGTGATACATCACATTTTGCTTATATCGAACCATATAATGTTACTGAAGGTGATATGATTTTTAATCATTATTGGACCAGTGGGGCTGACTACAGATTTCAGAATAATGGTATTGATCTGGTTACAATAAAATACAATGGTAATGTAGGCATCGGCCTGAACACTCCAAATGCCACACTCCATATAAGCGGGAACTTAACCGGCCAGCCGATAATGGAGGTAGAAAACGCAAACGCGCCGAATGCATTGTACGTGAGTAGTAACGGCTTTATTGGTATCAGCACAACTGCACCAGACTCTATGTTGCAAGTAGGTAGTACTGTTGCCAACAGTAATACTTTTATTACTCTTGGCAAAAGAATCACTACAACTGAAACTAATCTTCCGTTTATAGGACATGACAGTTTAAATTCTGTTAATAGTGACTTGGGCCTGGGAGCAACAAGCAGTAGCGGTGGAATAAATTTCTATACAGGCAACGCCTGGCCATTTACTAATGCCAATATAAAAATGCGCATTGATGTTAACGGCAATGTCGGTATGGGAACGACAGGACCTTTAGCAAAACTTGACGTAAGGACAACCCCAAATACTGCTTTTGACTCCATACTTTTCGGGGCGCAGGCTGGTGGAGTTGATCTTCCCTGGATAGGTTTTAACGCTTATACAACAGGAACATATGGCGCTACATACAGCACATTGCATCCCAGTTGGGATGGAGGTATGATCAAGTTTTTTACCGGTAATGCTGACTCTTCCACAAATTTTAATTTCGGTTTTGTTGATCAAGCCACCGGAGCTTTTAATGAGACTGTAAGATTCTTAAAAAACGGTAATGTGGGCATTGGAACGCTTAATCCTACCAATAAGCTGGATGTGGCCGGTGCTATTGGTGTGCAAGCACAAGTGAATTTTACTAATCCGGTTGTCGGCTGGTATGAATTTGTGAACAGGGCACCATCAGATTATGGTTTCCGTTTTTATAATGGAGCAAACGGTTCCGCTGGGAATGTAGTCATTGATTCCACCGGCAATGTAGGTATCGGCACTACCGTTCCGCAGGGTGTTTTAGACCTTGGAAGTGGAACAACCGGCAGGTCATTGGTTTGGGGTGGATCTTCGGGAACTAATTTTTATGGCTCATTAGGTATGTCTTACTCAACCGCAGCCCCTTCTTTGCTCAGCATGCTCAAATTATGCCCGACCGCGGACAAATATTTGATCTCATATTCAGGTACATATGGCCACCCGGGTTTAAGAATGAATTCCAACGGAGATATTTCTTTTTTTAATGAAGCCGCTACCAACCGGAACCTGGGTGATTTTTATGATTATTCTGCAAATACCAGGTTAATTATTAAGGCTGGCGGGAATGTAGGTATAGGAACATTTTCTGGTGCGCCCGGCGCCATGCTTCAGGTAAACGTCTCCGATAATACAACTTATTCTACAGGAAATATAGTAAGCACGCATCCAGGAATAATCCTACGCAATACAGCTGCCGGTCTTGGAACAAATAATTTTTATTCCGGTTTATTTTTCAGCCAGGGCCATGCCGTCGGTGCCGAACCTGGAAATATAAATGCAGCTCTGGTTAATATCTATAGAAATCCAAATAGCAATATATCTGACTTGGCCTTTTGGGCTTATAACGATAGTGGTGTGCCAAATGAAACTATGAGGATTAGAAATAACGGTAATGTCGGTATCGGGACAGCGAATCCTGCTACTTTACTGCACGTTTACGGGAATGGTGCTGAAGTAAGGATTTCCAATCCCACAGGGGCTTCAAAGTTAGGATTTACAGACGGTACGGCCTATTTGCAGCGTAACGGTAATAATATCGAATATTATTCTCCCCAATATCATAATTTTACAAATGGCAATGTAGGCATCGGAACTACAGCGCCTACTCATAAACTTTCAGTTGTCGGTGATGTAAAAATTACAGGCAATTTAACCATAAGCGGAGCTTTAGCCAAGGGTTCAGGCTCCTTTGATATTCCACACCCCAATCCGGCCAAAGCAGCTCAGGGCTATCATCTGCGCCATTACTTTGTGGAAACCGATTCAGCCGGAGGTAACCTTTATAAACGCCAGATTAGCTGCAATGCAGGTGAAAATATTTTCAGTCTGCCGGATTATTTCAAGTTCCTGAATAAAGATGTGCTTGTTTTTGTTTCTCCTTATAAAAATTTTGGACGCGGCTACGGTGAGTATATTGATAATAATCAATACAAGATAACCGTTGATACTGCCGGTCTTTATAACGTTTTAATTTTCGGCGACCGTAAAGATAAGGTTGCCGAAGACGACTTCAATAAATTCGGAATAGAGTACCAGGTGCAGTGAAAAGTGAATCGTGAAAGGTGCATAAGTACAGAAGTGCAGAAGTAACCTGCTCCCTGAGGTTCTCGAAGGGGCAGGGTAGCACAAGTTTGACGAAGCATGACAGTTGAAGCCTTGAGGTTGAAATGTAGTTGTGCAGTCGTTGAATCGAGTCATACTGAGCTTGCTTGCCGCACCGAAGCTTAAGCGTAGGTGCGACGAAGTATGACTCAATAGGAATAGATATGAGATATTTCGCATACAGACAAAAAATAGACAGTATTAAAAGTAGATGTTCATGAATGCTAACTGGCAAGGATCGTTTAACTTTTCAACTCAACAACTACACGATTCAACGATTACACAACATTATGTTTTGCCGTTAATTATCGGGGTTATTTTCCAGATATTTTTATTGTAATCTGTTATGGACCGGTCGCTGGAGAATTTGCCCATGTTGGCCACATTAATTATAGATTTTCTGGCCCATTTGTCTTTGTCCAGAAATTCATCGGAAACACGTTCCTGGCATTTTATATACGACTCAAAGTCCGCTATTACCATAAAGGGGTCCTGGTAGGTCAGGGAATTGTAAATAGGCCTGAAAATTTCAGGTTGTCCGGGCTCAAAAAATCCTGTCTGGATCAGTTGCATAATTTCTTTGAGAATTTCATTTTTTTCAATATAAGGCTTGGGGTTATAATTTTTCTTTTTTAAGTCTTCAACCTCAGGAGCTTTTAAACCGAAAATAAAAATATTTTCTTTACCTACTTCCTGCATAATTTCAACATTTGCTCCATCAAGGGTCCCTATAGTCAACGCTCCATTTAAAGCAAATTTCATATTGCCTGTACCGGACGCTTCCGTGCCAGCCAGCGATATTTGTTCAGATAGGTCTGTGGCAGGGATTATCTTTTCAGCAGTGGACACATTATAGTTAGGAATAAAATAGACTTTCAGTTTTTCGCTGACTTTTGGGTCGTTATTAATAACATGGGCTATGCTATTAATAAGTTTAATATGCAGCTTGGCCATCTGATAAGCCGGTGCTGCTTTTCCGGCGAATAAAACAGTACGCGGCACAATTTCTTTCGCAGGATGATTTTTGATCACCAGATACATATAAATAACATGCAGAATATTCATAAGCTGTCTTTTATACTCATGTATGCGCTTAACTTGTACATCAAAAAGAGAATCCGGATTAAAACTTACTTCATTATGTTTATATAGCCAGTTAGACAGACCAATTTTGTTATTACGTTTGATTATTTGCCAGCCTTCCTTGAATGAAGGGTCTTCCAGATGATTTTCCAGTCCTTTTAACTGTTTCAGATCGGTTAACCATTCACCACCGACCTTTGAGGTAACCAGATGCGCCAGACGGGGATTACATTTATAGAGCCAGCGCCTGTGAGTAATGCCGTTGGTAACATTATGAAAACGTTTCGGATATATATCATAAAAATCAGATAAAAGATGAGATTTGAGCAATTCAGAATGCAGTTCAGAAACTCCGTTAACGGAAAAAGAGCCAACAACAGCCAGATAAGCCATACGTACCATACGTTCAGTACCTTCTTCAATGATAGACATACGCCGCATGCGGTCAAAATCCGGTCCGTATTTGGCCCGAATGTCGTTCATCAGAGTTTCGTTAATCAAATAGATAAGTTCCAAATGTCTGGGCAATAGAAATCCGAACATTTTTTCCGGCCAGCGCTCCAGGGCTTCAGGCATTAGAGTATGATTGGTGTAAGCGAAACTTTTTTTTGTAATATTCCAAGCTTCATCAAAACTAAGACCCTCTTTATCAATGAGCAACCTTAAAAGCTCGGGTATAGCCACTGAAGGATGAGTGTCATTCAACTGAATAACTGCTTTTTCCGGAAATTCTTTGAAATCATAATTTTCTTTTTCTTTAAAACGTCTCAAAATATCCTGAAGAGAGGCCGAACTGAAAAAGAACTCCTGCTTTAGACGCAATTCACGTCCTGCGTAAGTATTATCGTTGGGGTAAAGTACCTTGGAGACGTTTTCATCGTTGATTTTTTCCATATAGGCATTAACATAATCGCCATTATTAAAAATCTCAAAACCAAATTCGTCATCAGATTTTGCTGCCCATAAACGTAAGGTATTTACCGTATTATTTAAAAACCCCGGTACAGGAATATCATATGGTATGGCAATTACGTTATTGGAATTTACCCATTCCACAACTTCTTTGCCATCAGCTGTCCTGGTTTTTTGTGAATTGCCGTGATATTGAATAGTATAACGTTCAGGTCTTTCAATTTCCCAGGGATAACCGTCTGCCAGCCATTTATCAGCTACCTCAACCTGATAACCGTTAATTATTTTTTGACGGAACAAACCATAATCATAACGGATACCATAGCCGAAGCAGGGTATTCCCAAGGTGGCGATAGAGTCCAAAAAACAGGCGGCAAGACGGCCTAAACCACCGTTCCCTAGACCTGAATCCGGTTCTATCTCTTCAATAGTTTCGAAATCTATACCTAATTTGGCAAATAAATCTTTTACGGAATTCCCCAGGTTAAGACGGTCTACATTCATTTTCAACAGACGACCGATTAAAAATTCCATAGATAAATAGTAAGCTCTTTTTACATCTTTTTTATGATGAGTTTGCTGCGTTTCCAACCAGCGTTTAGCCAGTCTATCACGTAGTGTATAGGCCAGACTTTTATAATAATCGAGTGGTGTGGAGGTGTACTGATCCTTTACCAGTCTATATGTTAAATTATTTAAGAAAGAATTTTCAATCGGTTCATCCGGTAATCTTTTAGATAAGAACTCATTTAATTTTTCGTGAACTGTAGACACATTAAATCCCCCACATTATTTGTTATATAAATATACCATATGATTCAGGTAATTCAAAGAGCGGCGCTACAAAAATGTTGGCAGTTTTAAACTGTCACCCTGAGCTTGACGAAGGGTGAATACAAATTAATCATGCTTCGTCTGGCTCAGCATGACGTAATGATATAACTCTGAGCTTGGCCCTGAGATAAAAAAATTAAGGCAGCGGTGTTCCTTTGCCGGCATCCTTTACATAAATAAGCGGATTTGAGAAGGATGTATCTTTTACAGACTCAGTTAAAGTTGTATAAAACTTGACATGAAGCTCATCATCCAGAGACCCGGCTTTCATTAAAAGCAATTTGTATTTTTGATAAACAGTTTCTTTATCATCTTTGGCCTTGTTAAATGTTTTCAAACCAAGAATTCCCTCAAGGCTATTGCCTGTAATTAAAACAACATACCTGCCGTCTTTTCTTTCCAGATCATTATACAGACCATCCCACTCAGGGCATTCGGTAATTATGGGAGTAAAGGGGTAGCCCGGTGCTTTACTGAAAGTATCGGAGTTCAATTTGTTTTTGTTTATATAAGTGAGAACACCATTTTTGAAATTATACTTTTTATAATTCAAGGAAGCTATATCTCTTTCTCCGGATTTATAAAACCATCTGCCCCAAATAGTCTCAGGCAAATTGATGTCAACAGACCCTGACAATGAAGAGAATGGCCAGCAGTTGCTTTCTTTCATTTTGGGATACACATATTTGGAATAATATTTATTTAGTGTATCAGCGACAGTTTTGGATAAATAGGGCAATATGGTAACCCTGTGGTTCAACAGGTCATTTTCTTTTTCCGTAAGCCCGTTATTCACCTGTTTGTCATCCATAATAAGTTCCAAAGGTTTATCCAGTGTTGTAAACCCTAATAAATCATGAGCATTAAGGGTGATATATCCTTCGCTATTGCCAGAAACTCTGTCAGCAAGATTTTTCAAAATACTGATATGTTTTATTTGTAAGGATTTGTCGCTATTTAACCACAAAGTCAGACTGACGTTGTCATAAACGTCCTCTTTGTTTAATTTGGTCACAGCTGCATTCTTAACAGTGTCTATTAGCTGAGTTCTGGAAATAAGAGAAAAGGCAGGGGTATAAACCGATAAATTTGTTTGTGCCGGATAAATTGTCAGATTTCCAATATTTTCAGGTGTATCAGCATAACGATAATCTAGAAAAGGCGCAATTAGTGCGTCTCGACCATGTTTGATTTCTTCCTGTAATACACTTACGCCTGTCTGGTTGAAATACGCATCCAGATCTATGGGAAAATATTCCATTTCCGAAAAAACAATATTTTTCAAAACATTGTTAATAGTTGTATTTTGTTCATCTGCCTTGGCCTTGTCGTTTACATTATCGTTCAGCTCATTACTGACTTTGCCGCAAGCTGTTAACAGCAGCAAAGATAAACAGAGAACACATATAGATATTTTTTTCATGATTTTATGTTAATAATCTTAACCAGTCCCTCTTGAATAAGCAAGATTTTCCCAATTAGGGTGTGAAAATGTTATTGAACTTTCAATTGTTCTTCAATGATTGATTTGGCTAAACCGCCATCAATCGTTTGACCGCCGGACATCAGAGCTTTCATAACTTTACCCATATCTTTCATGGAGACGGCGCCGGTTTCCTTTATTATTTTAATAATCAACTCTCTGGTATTAGCTTCTGACAATTTTTGCGGTAAATATTCAGCTACAATAACCATTTCTGCTTTCAGTTCATCGGCGATATCTGTTCTATTGTTTTTTTGTGCTTGTTCTAAGGCGTCTTTCAAATTTTTTTCATAAGTGGAAATAATCTTAATAATTTCAGGGTCAGGCAAATTGCCTCTCGCCTCCACATTCATAATTTTAGACTTTATCATCCGCAGCACATCAAGCTTCTTTTTATTCTGGGCTTTCATGCTTTCCTTAATATCCTGGTTTATTTTTTCAAATATAGTCATTTTAAACCTCCTTAAGCTATATTTTGCAGAATAGCCAATAAAAATTCAGCAGCCTTGGCCATATCTGATATTCTAATACACTCTTTAACAGTATGAACCTTATCCATTCCGGAACTTATAACCACACTGGGTACCCCATGTTTGTTGAAAAAATTGGCATCGCTTCCGCCGCAGCTCTTGTTCAGCCTCAGCTTTATGTTGTTTTGCGCTGCAGCCTTCCTGCAAACAGAAATTATTTTTTTGTTGGATGAAACATCATAACTCTCATATTCTTTGCTCTGCATAAATTTGACTGTCGCACCGAAGGCTGTACATTTTTTTAAAAAAATATTCTGCATATGCTCTATTTGTCTTTTAAGTTTAATTTTATTCAGACTTCTTGCTTCCATATAAACCATAACTTCATCCGGAACAATATTGGTTGCCTTTCCACCTTCTATTATTCCAATGTTAGCTACTGTTTCTTCATCAATCTTACCCACCTTTAGCTCTGCAATAGCTTTCGCGGCTGCTACAATGGCATTAACACCTTTTTGCGGTTCAATGCCGGCGTGTGCTGATTTACCTATAACCTTGACAGTTAACTTTTCATGGGTTGGAGCACTTATAACTACAGTTCCGATAGGGCCGTCAGTATCCAGGACAAAACCGTAATCCGCTTTAAGTTTACCCAGATGTCTGGAACCTTTAACTCCTATTTCTTCTTCGACAGTAAATAAAACATGAAGGGCGGGGTGAACAAGTTTGTTTTCCTTAATGACTGTCAACACTTCCAAAATTTCAGCAATTCCGGATTTATCATCGCCGCCCAGGACAGTTTTGCCCGAGGATACAATTTTGTCCCCCTTAACAACAGGAATAATCCCTGTACCGGGCTTAACAGTATCCATATGGGCTGACAATAAAACGGTTTTACTGTTTTTTAAAGAACCTTTCAGGTGTCCCGACAAATTACCCTTTTTATCAACAACGGTGGTTAAACCCAGACTTTTCAATTTTTTTTGCAGATTATTTCTTATTTCCTGTTCATGACCAGATTCGCTGTTGATTCTCACCAGTTCTAAAAATGATGCAGTCAGTCTTTTTAAATTTATCATGAACATATATTATCAGGCGACAATTACTTCGACAAGGTTTGGCGGGCAGCTAACTTGCTGATTTATACTATATGTATAACAAGCCTTTTCCCAAGCGCGCCGGCTATTTTCTTTAATGTTGAAAGTTTTATATCTTTACCGTGACGCTCAATACGCGATATGGAAGATCTCTTAATGTTTGTTTTTTCAGCCACCTCGGACTGTGTTATCCCAGCTTTTTTTCTTTCTTTTTGTAACATTTGCCCCATTCGGAATTCTTCAAAATCTTTATCAAAATTTGCTCTTCTTTTGCTGCCGGGTTTCCCATAAGTTATTTCTATATGTTTTTCCAAATCAGTCATAATTTTTTATTCCTTTACTTTTTTTAAATATATTCTTTTTTTTTGAATAGCTGTTTCTATCAATTCACTATCTATTATATCAATCTTGTCAAATCCCACTGCCCTTTTTTTATCTGCATCGGTTATAACTACAGAATTTTTGCTTTTAAAAAAGAAATACAGAGTGTAGATATCGGAATTAAATATATTCTTATTATCTTTAAGCTGCAACTCCCAGATATCATTTTTTTTATCAACTTTTTTAAAATATTTGGGAGATAACCATCTATCGGTCTGTAATAGTCTTAAAAGATAGAAAAAATTTTTGATTATATTTTTTTTCTGTTTATTGATAAAATCAAAAACGGGAATACTGCCGTCAGAATTTTTATAATAATCAATTTTTCTTGATGCGTGCATGGACAAATTATAAAAATGAAATTCTTTTTAGTAAATATAGTATATAATAATATCAGGGTGTTTTATGAATAATGAAACTAACAAATTCAAAAATGCATCTGTAATCCGTGGATTATTGTTCCTTTTTTTCAATATTTTATTTATTATTTTTACGACCTGGATATTCCCTCATGCCCAAATCGGAGCAGGTGTTTTATGTATAATACCTGTTGTTTTTGGCGGTTGGCTGCTCGGGATCACTGGAGGTGTGGTTACAGCTCTTTTCTTTATTCCCTTTGTCACGGATATATTTCATTCGGGACATCCTGATGTTCCTGTGAGCGCGGCAATTGTTCGTATAATCGTACTTATTGCTGTAGGTGTTACTGTTGGCTGGCTACGTAAAATTACTATCGAACAGAACAAATTATTATCACAAAATAAAAAATCCCAGGAAAAACTTATTGAAGCATTGAAGATTAGCGAAAACAGATTTCGTAAAATGTTTAATTGCATGATTGAAGGTGTAATTATATATAAGGTTATATTTAATAAGCAAAAAAAACCGGAAGACTACATGGTTATTGATATAAATGAAGCGTGCCTGGAACTGCTTAACATTAAAAAAGAAAGCGTGATGGGTAAAAGGATTTCCGAACTCTATAACATTGAAAAACCTGATTATGTTAATACTTTCGACGAAGTTGTGAATAGCGGTAATCCCAAAAAATATGAACTGTACCTGGAAGAACAGAAAAAATATTTTAACGGAAACGTTTTTACACTTGGAGATGGTTGGCTGGTAAGTATTTTGGAAGATATAACCGGACTTAAAGAAATCGAAAAAAATCTGATTGAGGCAAACAATCGCTATAAATACTTTATGAAAATAATGGAAAATGAAAAATTTTTTTACATGAGAAAACCGACCGGACCTCTACTGGAAGTCAGTTCGTCTGTTAAAAATCTGTTAGGGTATAATAATAACGAATTTCTTAAAAACTTCAGAAGATACCTCATACTGGACAAACAAGGTAAAAATTTTTTACATCATGATGAATCTTATTACGATCGAAAACCGTCGTATAAATTCAATCTTTCTTTTTTAAGTAAAAAATCAGAAGCAGTTAATTTCAATATTGAAGAAATAAAAATAGAGGGACAATCAGATGAAATCCTGTTAATAGGTATCGCCACATTGATTCCCGATAACGCCATCTGATATTCCCCATGCGAAAAAATAATCAGATATTTATTCATATATCCGCTATTTCTGCCTGTTTGCTTTGGGCCACTGCTTTTGCGGGAATTAAAGCAGGCTTAAAATATGCCAGTCCGCTGGATTTTGCCGGTTTACGTTTTATTTTAGCTGGCCTAATGCTCCTGCCTTTCTGCGGTGGTCTGTCTTCTTCGTTTAAAAGTATTATGTCAAATTATAAAACCATACTGAGTCTGAGCTTGTTCCAGACTATACTGCTTTATGGTTCTTTTTTTTGGGGTATGGAACTCGTACCCGGGGCTCTCGGAGCTATTGTTGTTGGAAGCACACCCCTGATTACCGCAATTACAGCTCATTTTTTAATGCCAGATGACAAACTGAACCCGCAAAAAATGACTTTTATTTTATTCGGATTGCTGGGTATTGTTATTATCAGTATCAGCAGGCATCCGCTCACATCTGCCGGATTAAAGGAACTTGGCGGAATAGGCTTACTGATATTCGGTAATATAGCTTCCGCAATAGGCAATGTAATTGTGGCAAAAGATAAAAAAGTCGAAAATCCTGTTTTGCTGAATTCAGTTCAAATGCTAATCGGAGGTATATTTTTACTCTTTATTTCCATTCCTTTTGAAGGATTACCAGAATTTATTTTTCCCTTACCGTTTTATTTGATTCTACTCTGGTTATCGTTCATCTCAGCCCTGGCTTTTTCCATATGGTTTTTTCTTTTAAAGAAAACAACTATCAGAGTTTCAGGCTTGAATATGTGGAAATTTATAATTCCTGTTTTTGGAGCTATGCTCAGTTGGATTTTAATCAGCTCGGAAAAACCGGATATATATCAAATGCTGGGTATGGTTTTTGTAGCTATTTCTATATTCCTGTTTTTTGTAAATAAAACAAAAAACGACAAAATTTTTAACTTTTAATTTCTACGCTGGCATTAGGATCAAAAGGGTTTGTTCTGATTGCCAGTGAAAACATATAAGGATAACTGCTCTTTAAGTGCTTCATATAAGCCAGCCATTCCATCATAAGTAACTTATAGGCACGTTTCACATCCGCAACAAGATGATTCTTATCCGCCTCGGTTATGGTTTCTATTTTTTGTCGATGTGATAACTCTTCAACCAGATGAAATACTGACCATAAAAGATCGGTAAAATTATCATGCTCCAACAGATTGCCATTTTCCAGTAAATGGAGTAAAAAATCCTTTTTTGTGCTTAAAAATTTATGCAAGTCTTCAAGTTCACAAGAGATACAATGGATTTGAAAATTATATGTATTTAATTCTTTCACTAAAGACTTGAATTCCTTTTCAGTCCAATCCTTTTCTTTGGAAAGTTTTTTACGAATATTTAATACTTCAGGGTCCATGTTGGCAAAGTATTCCAGTAAACTGGCCCCCACTTCACTGAAAAATATGCCGATAGCCATGTTCATTTTATTGAGAACAGACTTTTTTTCCCGTGTACTTATAATCTTTTCAATAATAAGTGAGACTATAAGAATCTGAATAGGGATAAATGCTATATCATACAAGAGATAGGAGAAAATATATTTTAGATCGTTAAAAATA
This sequence comes from Candidatus Margulisiibacteriota bacterium, assembly GCA_028715625.1. Taxonomy (NCBI): domain Bacteria; kingdom Bacillati; phylum Candidatus Margulisiibacteriota; species Candidatus Margulisiibacteriota bacterium. The sequence continues at coordinate 15,367 of JAQURL010000039.1, forward strand.
AAATAATGCAAAACAAACAAGGAGAATGAAAGCAATAAGAGCGCCAAGACCAAAATGATTTGCCATGCTTTAGTTTTCATAGCAAATCATTTTAGCTTAACGAATAGATTTAATCTAGTTGCTCAATTTGAATTCTTTTATCTTGTTGTCAAAATTTTGCGCCAGCTTGTTTAATAAACTGGAAACACTGTCTATTTCCGAAATTACGTAGCTCATCTGGCCCACGGAAGCATTGACTTCTTCAGTAGAAGCATAATACTCTTCGGCTATCGTTGAGATTCCGTTTATCTTGTCATGAATTTCATTAAAGTTCTGGATCATTTCTGTAATTAGAGTATTTGTAGATTCAATCATCTGTAAAAAGTCTGTTGTAGTGGTAATGATTTCTTTATTCTTTTTTGCCATATTATTGGAATAATCGGAAATCTCTTTAGACTTCACTACACTGTCTTTTACAGAATCGATAATATAGATGATTGCCTTATTAGATTCATCTGCCTGTTTGGAGCCTGCAACCACTTTTTGTTCGGCTACATCCATAGATTTAACGGAATTAACGATTTCCTGTTTAATCTTGGAGAGGAGGTCATCGATTTCCTTTGTGGAATCAGCGGACCTTTCGGCAAGTTTACGGACTTCATCAGCAACCACAGCGAAGCCTTTGCCATGTTCTCCGGCCCTGGCTGCTTCTATCGCTGCGTTTAGTGCCAATAAATTTGTTTGGGAGGCGATATCATTGATCGCCTCAATAATCTCTCCGATTTTAGCGGAACTTTTTTCCAGTTCAGAGATATTACGGGAATTGTCCTGAACAACCTGTTTGATGTCTGATATAGCAGCTACTGTTTTTTGAATAATTCCCTTGCCGTTTTCGGCTTTTTCTGAAGCGGCATTGCTGTTTTCATAGATATCTTTGGCCATTTGCAGGATTTTGTTAAAGGAAGTATCAAAATCATTAAGGATACTTTCAGTTGTATTGATACTTACAAGTTGTTCTTTGGATTTATCCGACAGTTTGTTAACAGCACCAAGCATATCTCCGGTTTTGTCATAAATTTGTTTCAGGCTTACGGTCTGATCATTTGCTCCTTTAGACATTTGCTCCATGGCCACATCTATTTCCTTCATGCTGGATGCGCTTTCTTCGGAAATCTTTTTAAGTTTTCCGCTGGTAGTTGTCATTTCATCAGAAGACTGCCGCATGTCTTTTAAAATATTGGTAAAGGTGTTCTTTACGTTATTAAATGCTTTAGAAATGATTCCTACTTCATCATTGGTAATAACTTCAGCATCCACAACCTGAAAATTCTTATTGGACATTTCATCCATTTTTGTACTTATATAATTAAGAGGATTAACTGTTCTGGAAAGCATATAGGTTAAAAAAACGATCAAACCACCTACAAGAATGGCCACCAATATTATAACAAAAACTACATTCCTGGCGAGATTGATATTCAGTTCTTTTTTCTTGGCGGCAATCATTTTATCGATATAATCCAGATAAATTCCCGTACCCAGTATGTACCCCCATTCTTTTTGCAGTTTTACATAAGTGAGTTTGGGCTGCGGTTTGTCAAAACCGGGCTTGGGCCACATATAACGAACTACACCTTCACCTTTTTCCTTACATATTTTTACCATTTCTTTAAACAAAAAGAAACCGTTTGGGTCTTTGTCGTTACTCACATCTTGACCGTTCATTTCCGGTTTTATGGGATGTAAAACCATTTTTGGGGTCATATCTATAATAAAGAAATAGTCATTATTGCCATAACGAACGGAATTAAAAAAATCAAGAGCTCGTTTGCGCCTGCTGGCATCAACAAAATCCAGATAGATGCCTGTACCGATAACCCAATTATAGGGCTCAAACAATTTAACATAACTGATTTTAGGTACAGGCTTGTCAAAACCGGGCTTGGGCCACATATAACGGACAAAACCTGCTCCTTTGTCTCTACATACTGTAACCATATCATTGAAAAGGAATACGCCGTTAGGATCTTTATATGTACTTAAATCCTGACCGTCCATTTCCGGTTTTATGGGGTGCATTATCATTTTAGGGGCCATATCATTAACCCAGATGTAATCATTATTGTCGTAACGTATACTGGCAACATAATCCAATAAAATTTTCTGAATTTTAGCGTCGGGAACCCTTTTTTCTTTATTGGTTTTATAGAGGTGCTCCATGGCAGTAACCGTATTTTCCACAATATACTTAATTTTTTCACCGTAACGTGATTCTATCTCCTTATTATCTACCGCACCTCTGTAAAAATCGTTCATTGAGTTTATACCTGTTTCTACAATACTTTTTAATTTATCTATTTCTGTTTCTTCCAGCTGTTTTTCAAAAGACTTTAATTGAGCATTGTTTATGCTTTTCATATTCTGCACGAAGAAAAATGTTAATATTATTGCAAAAACAATGAGCGGGCCTATTGTATACATAAGCAATTTTGTTAATAATCTACCGTTTAATTGATTGTCATTCATTTGCTAAATTTACCCCCTTAAAAAAAATACTATAACTGCATTTTTATCCCCATTAACAGTTATAATCTATTAATGTAACAAAGTTGTAGGAAGTATGTAAAGTGTTCCGCAAATAATAATTGTTTAATTTTTTTTGATATATAAAGGTGCATTAATACGCAAACTATTTAAAACAACAGTTATGGAACTTAAGCTCATGGCCAAACTGGCAAATGCCGGCGGCAAAATACCTAATACGGCCAAAGGTATTCCTATTAAGTTGTAACTGAATGCCCATACAAAATTTTGGATGATAATTTTATAGGATTTTTGTGCCAGAGCAAAAAGATTTACTAATGGTAAGAGCTTATTTCCTATAATTATAATATCACCGGTTTCAACTGCAATATCACTTCCCGCACCTATTGCAACTCCCAAATAGGCCGAAGTTAAAGCCGGCGTGTCATTAATACCGTCACCTACGAATAATGTTTTTTTATTGTTTGTTTCCAATTTTTTGAGGATTTCAGCTTTACCTGCCGGCAACTGTTCGGCATAAAAAGTTTTAATTCCGACAAGACCGGCTGTATAAGCTACGGAATTATAATTATCGCCACTGATCATTTGCACATCCAAACCGTTTTTACACAGCATTTTTACTGTTTCCAGAGCGTCATCTTTAATTTTATCAGACAAACCGTATAGTCCGATAATAATATTGCTTCTAGCCAGATACAGAACTGTTTTTCCCTGTCCTTCTAACAATTTTGTCTGTTTGGCTATTTCTTCAGGTACCATGATACCTTTGTCCTTCAACAACCGGATATTCCCAAGCAAGATATCTTTCTCTTCATGTTTTGCGCTTAAACCTTTCCCGCCAATTTCTATAAATTCATTCAAGGATAAGGTTTTTCCGGTTTTTTTCAGATAATAATCTGACACTGCTTTTGCTAACGGATGAGAGGAGCCTGAGGAAATACTTTGTGCATATTGTGTTAATTCCTGTTCCTTAATACTGTAGATGAAAGCATCTGTTACATGCGGCTTGCCGGCTGTAAGAGTTCCTGTTTTATCAAATACTACAGTATCGACAGCTACAAGTTTTTCAAAAGCCTGGCCATTCTTTATAATAATTCCCGCCGAAGCTGCTTTCCCCGATGCAACCAGCAGCGCAATAGGGGTTGCCAGACCGAATGCACAAGGACAGGCTATAACCAGAACAGCAATCGCGGGCATTAAAGACCTGCCGAGCTGACCATGAGTCATAATTAGCCAGAGAAGAAAAGTTAACAGGGAAAAAGTAATAATTGCCGGCACAAAAAAACTAGCTATAAGATCAGCTAATTTTTGTACGGGTGCTTTGCTGTTTTGCGCTTCTTCAACCAACCGGATTATTTGAGCAATAACAGTCTCACTTTTAGATTTATCCATTTTGATTTGCAGGATACCGTCAAGAACAACAGTAGAAGAAAAGACTGCTTCCTGAACCTTCTTGAAGACAGGAAGACTCTCTCCGGTTAAAAGAGATTCGTCAATATTGGCCTGACCTTCAATAATCAAACCATCTACGGGAATTTTTTCGCCGCTTCTGACTATTATAATATCGCCTATTTGTAATTCATCACTATTTACCAAAAGTTCCTGCCCATTTTTTAAAATATGGGCTTGTTTTACCTGTTTGGCATAAAGCATTTGTACTGCCCTGGAAGCCCGGCCTTTACTTAGTGTTTCCAAATATTTTCCTATTAATACAAACGTAACTATAAAATCAGCGCTTTCCAGAAATGAATGAAACTGTTTACGCAGGATAAAAGAAATAATTCCTGAAAAAAGAGCGGTAAGGGACCCAAGTGTTATTAAACTGTCCATATTAAAGCGCAACTGCATAATTTTTTTATACGAACTGTAGTGGAAAGGACTGCCGGCAATCAAAACTATTATCAGACTACAAATTATAAGTAAATAATCGTAATACCTATGAAAAGAAGTGCTTAATTTATCTATATTCACAAACATAGTCGCAAAAACAGGAATAATAAAAAGTACTGCGACAATAAGCCAGAGCTTGAACTGCGACTTCTCCGGGTGTTGCGGATTATCAGTCAAAACACTGTAACCCAGAGCTTTAATAATTTTTTCAATTTCACTGAATTTAATGCGTGTTTCGTCATAATTCACTTTAGCCTGCGCGGTAGCAAGATTTACATTAATATTTTTTATTCCCTGTTTCTGAACTAAAGTTTTCTCGACCATGGCCGAACAACTAGCGCAATGCATTCCACCTATCCTGAATATTTTTGTTTGCATAAAAAACTCCTTCTTATTTTTGGCATCGATCGCAGAAAAATGTTGATCTGCCGCCCTGTTTAATTTTTTTTATCTTACCAGCACATACCAGACATTTTTTATTTTCCCGGTCATAAACTTTTAACATCTTTTGAAAACTTCCTTTTTTATCAGCTGAATCGCGATAATCGGAAAAAGTTGTTCCCCGGGCTTCTACTGCCTCTGTTAATACCTTGACAATCTCCCGGAAAATTTTTTTTGTTTCAGTAATTCTCAGGGATTTTATTGTCCTAAGAGGACTGATCCCGCTGCGGAACATTATTTCGGAAGCATAAATATTTCCTATACCGGATAGAATTTTCTGATCCATCAAAAAATTTTTTATATTTTTCTGTCCGTATTTTTTCATCAATGAATTAAGGACTGTTAAAGAAAAAGCTGCAGACAAGGGATCTACTCCCAAATTAGTTATATATGAAATTTTTTTATATTCTGCACCTTGCTTCAAGTATATAACAGCGAACTTTCGAATATCTGAAAGTATCATTTCTCCGGCTTTACGCATATTGAAAATAATTTTTTTATGTGTAATTGTGTTGCATGTTTTACCGCAAAGAGTAATTTTTCCAGTCATTCTTAAATGAATTAGCAGATGGTATGAATCAGACAAAGCTATATCTATCATTTTACCCAGACGACGCACATCAATGACTGTTTTATCCCTCAATATTCCGGAAAAATCATCAGCTTTTATTTCCCTGAGATTAAAACTATCCAGAACATCCACACTTTTAATGCTGTCATTTTTTACTGCCAGGGCCAGGTCTCGACAAATTGTTTCAACTTCGGGTAATTCAGGCATAAACTATATTCTATTACAAATCAGACGTAAATTCATCATTATATAAATTTGACAAGTAAATCCGAAATATTATATGATACTTCTCATACTTTAATAATAGGAAATAAAATGAAATTTTCAACTCGTACCAGGTACGGTTTACGTATGATGGTCTTTTTGGGTGTTAATTATGGAAAAGGATTCACCCAGCTTAAAGAAATCGCTAATAGCGAGAGAATATCTATTAAATATCTGGAACATATCGTAAGGCTCCTGAAACCTTCAGGTCTTATATCGGTAGCCAGAGGTGCCAAAGGCGGTTATGCGCTGGTTAAAGAACCGTCAAAAATAAACCTCAAAGAATTGTTTTTAATTTTGGAAGGACACTATGAACCTGTGGAATGTGTTGCTCCCGAAAAAAAATGTAAATTAAAAGATGTATGTTCTACTTATGATGTTTGGTGCGAACTATCGGTAGTTATAAACAAATATCTGGAATCAATTACTCTGGGAAAATTGGTTAATCATTATCTTAAAAAACATAACAAGAATATGTATTATATATGACCTAAAATGACTTTTTATAATAATATAACAGAATGTATCGGAAATACACCTATTGTTAAAATCAATAAGCTAACTTCTTCATTAAAGGCAAATATTTACGCCAAACTGGAATTTTTTAATCCTTCCTGCAGTGTGAAGGACAGAATAGCTTTGTCGATGATTGAGGCAGCCGAGGAAAAACAGCTTATAAACAAAGAAACGGTGATCATAGAACCTACGAGTGGCAATACGGGTATCGGTCTGGCGTTGGTTTGCGCCGCAAGGGGTTATAAACTCATTCTGACCATGCCAGAAACAATGAGCATCGAACGTAGAAAAATCTTAAAATCTTTTGGAGCGCAACTGGTCCTGACGCCGGGTGTTGAAGGCATGCGCGGTGCTATAGAAAAAGCACAAGAATTACGAAAAAAAAATAAAAACTCTTATTTACCTCAACAATTTGAAAATGAGGCAAACCCTGAAGTGCACCGAAAAACAACAGCTATGGAAATATGGAACGATATGCGGGGAAAACTGGATATTTTTGTAGCTGGTGTGGGTACTGGTGGAACATTAACAGGTGTTGGAGAAGTCCTGAAAAACAAAAACCCGAAAATTAAAATTGTAGCTGTTGAACCGGCAGCATCTGCTGTTTTATCCGGCCATGAAGCCGGTTCTCACCATATCCAAGGAATAGGTGCCGGGTTTATACCAAAAATACTTAACAGAAAAATTATTGATGAGATAATAACTGTAAAAGATGATGACGCTGTGAATATTGCCAGAAGACTGGTCAAAGAAGAGGGTATCCTTACCGGTTTTTCAGGCGGAGCAGCGTTAAAAGCATGTATGGAACTGGCAAGCAGAAAGGAAAATGCCAATAAAATCATTGTTACCATATTACCAGATACCGGAGCCAGGTACCTGAGCACCTCATTATTTGAAGATTAACATGAGCCAGCTAATCTATCTGGACCATAACGCCACAACCTATATTGATCATTCTGTTGCTGAAGCCATACGGCCATATTTATTTAACCATTTCGCCAACCCTTCCAGCATATATTCAATCAGTCAATCTGTAAGAAAGGACCTGGAAAATGCCCGTGAACACATGGCTGAGATGCTGGGAGTAAAACAGGGACAAATAATTTTTACAAGCGGTGGCAGTGAATCGGATAATATGGCTATAAAGGGAGCTGCCTTTGCCCGCTCCCATAAAGGCAAACATATCATTACGTCAACTATTGAGCACCATGCCGTGCTTAATAGTTGTGCCTATCTGGAAAAGCATGGCTTTGAGGTCAGATACATATCAGTAGATAATCAGGGTGTATTAAATGTTGAGGAACTGGAAAAGGCAATAAGACCTGATACTATCCTTATTTCAATAATGGCTGCCAATAATGAAACCGGAGTTATACAGCCACTGGAAGCCGTCTCCAGGCTGGCAAAGAAAAATGGAATTCCTTTTCATTCTGATGCCGTGCAAATCGGCGGGAAAATAAAAATAGATATCGGTAATCTGGGTGTTGATCTTTTATCTTTATCAGCTCATAAATTCTATGGCCCTAAAGGTGTAGGTTTGCTTTACATCAATAAAGGAATTCAGATTGATCCCTTGATCCACGGAGGTTTACAGGAAAATGGTAAACGCGCCGGCACAGAAAATCTGGCTGGAATAATCGGAATGGAAAAAGCCCTGGAACTTTGTATGAACAATTATGAGGTTGAAAGCGACAGAGAAACAAAACTGCGTGACAAACTGGAAAAAGAAATTTTACAGATAATACCTGAATGTATGGTCAACGGACAAAAAGCTTCTCGTTTACCTAATACCTTAAA
>JAQURL010000040.1 GCA_028715625.1 Candidatus Margulisiibacteriota bacterium
AACTTGTCTGTCTGTATTTAATGTAACTGTCATATTTTTTCCCTCCATAAATTTTTGCCTTTTTTGAATATCGAGCAAAAAATTTCCCTTAAGGTAATATACCTTCATAAATTTTTTATATTCAAAGCGGGCTGATTTTTCGGGTTTTCGAGAGCTCTGTTCCCCCATATATATTAATCCCGTTCTGAGCTATGGATTAAACATGAAAAATTTATGTTGCTTTAAGGCGGTGTTCTGATTGGAATGCAGAGAAATAGCAGCTTCGAATAATTCCGCCTCTCTCTGTCACTTCCCTTCGACTAGGCTCAGGGCAAGCGTGACATCTCTCTCCGCTCGCGGAGAAAGAAAATTCTATAAATTTTTGTATTTGTATAAGAATATTTTAGTGTCTATTTGAGGCTTTTCTCCGCGGGCGGAGAAGAGCTGGCCAAAGGCCTGAGAAGAGGCGGTATTTATTTTTTTGCAGGTGCAGTCGGTTTTGCCGCAGGAGCAGCGGGTGATGGAGTTTTTGCTGGTTCCGGTGCCTTGTGCGCTGCCGGTTCCGGTTTTTCTTCTGGCCCTTTGGGTTTGTCCGGTGTTTTTTGCTCTTGTTTTGAGTTTTTGAATTTTTCCAGAATGGATTTAATTTCCCCCTGGAGTTTTTTAACTTCCGCAGACTCTTGCATGGATTTGTTCATTTCTGTCAGGTCTTTGGATTGTTTGGCAATGTCCGCCAATTGTTTATTTAACTTGATCAGGTCCTCATAAAGTTTTTGCATGTCTACCAAGGTTTTTTTCTCGCCATAATTTTTGTTTATCTGTTTGGAAACTTTCAAATCTTTAACAATATTATCAAAGAATACAGCATTATTTTGAGGAGTTTCGGTTTCGCGTAAACCTTCGAACCCTTTGGTCTCCAAAAGAGTCGCGTAATTCTCCAAACGGGCATTTCCTGTGGACATAGAATTCCTTAAATCACTATTTTGTTTTAAAGCATTATTGTAATTATTAATCATTTGATCTAGATAATTCATTTCATTCGGAAAATTTTTTTTCGATTTCCCTGATTCTAAATCCTTCTTACGGTCTTGATATATTTTTAATTCTTTATTAAATTTTTGGTCACTAGCGTTAAGATAGTTTGAGTTGGCTTTAATTTGGTCTTTGATTTTTGCTGCCAGTTGTTTAGCATCCGGTGCCTGTATTTGAGGTTGTTGGCCGGGTTGTGACGCGGCAGGCGCGGTTGGTTGTTTGGGAGGAGCTCCAGCAGGTGGTAGCCGGTTTGGCGCTTTCGTACCAGGACTTTCTCCTTCTGGAGCGCTTGCCGTGGGCTGTCTTACAGGACTTGGTCCCATAGCTGGTATCGGTGCTATTGCTGGTGACATATTCATCCCCCTTTATTTATGTTCCTACGGTTCCTTGGTCTGTTATAGAATCATGTTCTGTAACGGTCGCAGGCTTCACTTGAGCTGCAGATTTTTTTCTCCGGCATTTGGGTTCATCATTTCATAGAGAACTTGTTTTACTTCATCAGGTATTTTTATATAAGTTCCATCTGGGTTTAGGTTATTATTTTTTTTAAAAGAATTAATTGCTTCGATTGCTGATTGAATACCAGAAAATTTATACTTAATAGTGTCCCAATTTTTGATAATAAATCGATCTATAGCTTCTGAGAAAGGTTTTGTCATATCATTGCCAAAAGCATGAGTATTTGTTCTTTTTGGGTTTGGTTCAAGAAGACCATGAAAATGTAAGATGTATTTCATCCCCATATTGTCTAGTTTTTTCGGGTCGTTATATTCTTTAGTAAAAGCAGTTTTTACTTCTGCGGATTTTGTAGGATCATTTTTGTGAGTTTTCCTGGCATCCAGTTCTGATCTGTCTTTTGCATAAAATTTTTGCCATTCAGTTAGTTGATCTGACTGTTCTTTTTTTTTGGTTCCAGGTTTTTTTGCTTTTTTGGCTATTGGATCTTTATCTGCAGCTTTACCTGATCTTTCTCCTCCTTTTTCTCCAGGTTTTGTCTTAGCAACAGGTACTGGAGCTATAGGGCCTTGAGGTGCAGGAGTATCAGGTGGTGTTTCTGTAGGTGGTGCTGCGTGAGTTGGTTTCGGACCACCGGCTTCAGGAGGTTTCCCTCCTGTTGTTGCTGGTCCCGCTTTCGCCGGAGCTGGAGGTTTTACTTCCGCAGCTGGTTGTGAACCTGGTGCCTTAGGCGCGCCGGAAGATGTTGCCGGTGGTGCATTTGGCCGCGGCGGCGACATTGGCGCGGCGCCTCTTGATCCATCTGATGGCGGAGTATAAGTTGCAGCTTGTGAAGATTTGGAAAAGAGATAGTCATATGCCAGGATTCCTCCTACAATCAGAAACGGCGCCGCAGGCGGGAACAGAGCGCAGAGCCCTCCCAGAATTGCCGCGAAAAGTCCCTTTTTCAAGATTGAGCCCCAGGAAAATCCTGAGCTTTCGCTGACAGGAGGCTTTGCTGCTTGAGGCGGAGGCGGCGCTGCTGGCGCTCCTGCTTGCCCTATAGGTGATGAAGCATTTGCCATATCTTACCTTTCCTTATTCGTTATATTTTTTTGCTCAGGTTGATTCGCGGCCATACTGAAATTTTCCACAAAGTTGATTTTAAAAGAATTATTTGAATGATCAGAATTGGCGGATTTATGCAGATAAATACCTTCTTCGCCAACCTTTTCATCGCCCAGCGCTCCCAAAAATCCTTTATAGTTCTGGATAAGCAGGCGATAGAGGTTTTCATAAGCATTGATAAAGGACAGCATAAACGTATCATGATCTATCTGATTAGCGGCAATTACAGAGATGGAGAAAGGTTCCAGATACAGCCCGCTTTCAAGAAGAATATTTTTGTTGGCGTCTGCCATCAGCAATCTTTCTGTTCTGATTATTTTTTGTATTTTTTTTAGTTTGAACTTACTTTTCGTTATGTAACCGGCAACCCAGTCTTTAATAAAACTTATTGAACTGGCGCATTTCTCAATAGCTTTAATTGCCGAAGGTGCTTGACTACCTATGGTTTGTAAATATTGAGCGAAAAGTTCCTCAATATCGGTTTTCACATTGTGCAGGGAACAATTATAAGTAAAAAGTTGTATGTTGATCAGTTTATAAGCGCCGTTCCAGGTAATGGCAGTATATCTGCCCTGCAAGCGTATCCTTCGGTCCAGATATTTTTCAGCCAGTTTTAATAAAAATTCATCGATTTTTTTATTTATTTTTTCAGGGTCCATATATAATTATACCTAGCTAGATATATTTATGCCCTGAAATATTAAATGTTAAACTATAAAAAATCAGACATGGTTAATATTGACAATAACTTGAATTAACTTACAATAAGCACATGATTTTCAGTGGAAAAAAGTGATGAGAAAAAAACTTTCAGCAATATTTTTAGTATGTTCGGCTGTATTTTTTTTAGAGTCTTGTGTGGATATCAAACAGCCGCAAGTTAGATTCGACCGTACAGAAATAACCGGTCTTGATATGCAGAAAGCCAGGGCCAATTTTATTTTCAAAATACAAAATCCCAACTCTATAGGTCTGGACGAAGCCAGTTATGATTACAAATTAAGTATCAACAATCTGGATTTTCTGGAAGCTAAAAATAATAAATTCTCATTGCCGGCCAACAGGGAAAGCACTGTCATCCTGCCTGTTGAAGTAAATTACATAAAAGCGTTTAATACTATGGAATTGTTTGCCAAAAGCATATTATCCGGACAGGACAGCATTCCCTATGAACTTAGCGGAAATTTTCATTTTCAGTTTATAGCTTTTCCCATTAGCATTCCTTTCAAGCAGAAAGGTGTGGTTCCCTTACCGGTTTTACCGGGAATTACTATAAAAAGTGTAAGTATTGAAAAGGCCGGCTTAACCGACATTGTTTTAAATTTCAAGGTAGGTTTGAATAATAATAATAATTTTACCTTACCTTTGCAAAACATGGACTATCAGGTAAAAATAAACGGTCAGAATGTCGCGGGCGGTGTCGCCGCCGATATTACGGATATCGCCCAAAACAGCAGCCGGGATGTGAGTGTTTTAGTAAAAACCAATATTTTTCAACTCGGCGAACAGCTAATGAGTGTTCTTAACCGTAAAGGGTTTAATTACCGTTTTTCCGGCAATCTAAGGACAGGTGACATGTCTGTCCCTTTTGATATAGCGGGAAGTTCCGAAAACAATTAAATGTTAATCCCGAAAAAACTTTTTTTATTTGGTCTTTTTATTTTAGCTTTCACCAATATTATTTTCGCTTCGCATATTTTGGAATATGGTCCGACCAGCGGAAATTATCTGCTTTATATTCCAGATAAACCTGCAGAGAAAATGATCGTGACTTTGCATGGTTCGGGCGAAAGGGCAAATATGTATTTGAGCGGTTGGCAAAAAGAGGCTGATGCCCGCGGTTATTACATTTTGGCTATAAATTCAAACGATAAAAACGGCTGGGCCGGAAGTGACGTGCAAAGAGTAAGGCAGATAGTAGAGAAAGCTAAGAAAATTTACCACATAAGGTATACACTCTTGAATGGCGCATCGGCCGGCGGGCATTTCGCGCTTTATCTGGCAATAGTTTATCCGCAGGATTTCAGCGCGGTCGCTACCTTTATGGGCATTGTCATGGAGTCACTGAAGGAAGCTATGCAAAAGTATCATGTCCAGGGCGGGAAAGTCCCTATTTTGCTTATTCATGGAACTCTGGACAATAAAATACCCGTAGTAAATGCCCGCTGGAACTATTTTTTTCTAAAGGACCAGAGCTTTAATGTGACTTTTTGGGAAGAACCTGATATGCAGCATGAATTTTATACCAAAGATAATTCCAAAATCCTGAACTGGTTTGAATCTGTCATAAAATAAATTTTCCCGGAATTTCTTTAACAAATCTCCGATATATTAATAGATAATATGCGGGGAATATAATGTTATTACAAAAAAAAGTTATTGCTCAAAAATTTCAAAGGCTCAGACAATTAAGAATAGATTTTTCTTTACAGAAACAAAAGTCGGAAGAGAAAATTTTAACCTTAGGAAGTTACAAGGGAAAAGTAAATAAGGAAAATTGCTTTGAAGTTTTTAAGCTTTTATACAATTATTCGTTATTACCGGCCAAACAAAAACCCGAAGGCCAGAAAGATAAAATCGAGATTATCAGTGAGCTGAAAAGGTTGGATTTCAGGTTGGAACTGGAAGAGTATCTAAAGAAAAACATACTCAAGCAAACAACAGATGAAATTATGACATGCTGTGGCATATTATATTATTTTACCAGCAGCGTAAGCCAGAAAAATGAAGATATTCATGACAATATAAAACTTATGCATAAGATTTTTAGTAATGGCAATACAAATTATCAGATCAAAGCATATTGCGCCATTAATATTATGTTCCTCTATAAAAAAGCTAAACAACAATATGACAATTTTTTAATAAATCATTTTAAAGGGTATTACAAAACCAGGTTTAGACTTAAAGACGCAAACGATAAATATAAAAGAGATATAAAAAAGATGGGGGGAATTTATGAACCGCTCCTTGATATATTCAAGCCCAGGATATTTCCGTTTAAGGAAATACGTTTCATGCTGACAGCCCTGAAACTGCTAGATAGTATGCAGGGCTATATGCAGTACGAAAGAGATTTGCTGGAAAGAGGTATCAGAGAATATTTAAGTCACCATCAAAGGTTTAAGGAATATATTCCTGCACAATATATTGGAGATTTTGAGATGCTGGAAGTTTACTTCCGGTCTACACGCATTTCAAACGGTAACAGATAGTTCCATAATCATCCAAAAAATTTAATGTTTTCACAACCTGCTTTCAGGGGAATACTATTAATATAAAATAATAGGGGGAGTTACATGAAAATCATTGCTTTAAAGGAAAAAAGTACCTTTGATATAAATAAGAAGATTAACGAAGCATTAAATTTGCAGTCTCTTCAAAACCCGATTACTCAGTACGCGGATATTCTAACCTGTATGAATTAGTCCAGAAAGATTGTGTAACTTAGATCCGCAAAAGTTTTAAACATGGCGCTTACACTACAGTATTTTTCCTGAGATAGTTGTACTGCTTTTTCCACCTGTTCTCTGCCCAGATTTTTACCTTTTAAATGGTATTCCAATCTTACATTTGTAAAAATTTTGGGGTGTTCTTCCGCTTCATCTGCATCGGCAGTAATATAAAATTCATCAATATTCTGACGCATTTTTTTTAAAATGGAAACCACATCAATTCCCGTACAACCGCATAACCCGGCCAGGAGCAGTTCTTTAGGGGTCATTCCTTCACCCGCACCACCAACCTCCGGATGAGCATCCATAATTACACTTTTTTGTTCATCATTTATACTTTTAAATTGCAATCCATCTTTATAATGTGTAGTAATTCTCATAAGTTATCCTTTCTTACCATTGTTTTAATGCCTGTTTGAGGAGAGGGTTATTGATATATATAATATTTAATTCTCCATAGACTGAAATCATCAATATATTTTTTACTACTTCTTTTTCCAGTTCTGTAAGAGACATCTGGTTTACCGCAGTCTCAAAGTTTTTGGATTCGGGCAGGATATTTCCTTTTTCATCAATCAATCCTTTTTGAATTAATAACTGCCATATTTCATCCGGACGGTTGGGATTATTTTTACTAGTGTAAGATAAAGCCTGGTCAAGGAGGGATCTTAAATTACGCTTATTTTTTTCAGACTTATAAAATGAACCGGATGAAAAAGACAGCCAGATCTGCATATTGCCGGTATTCCAGAAAACTTCTTCGGATTTGCTGGCAGTATCATATCTTTGCTGGGCAGGGTTTCCATACTTGTTCTTAAAAAATAAAGCTATGTTATCATATTGCTGCTGATCAGCCAGCAGACCGTAATGAATAAGCAGGCACTGTTCTTTATTAAAGAGGAAGACAAGCCGTCCTTTCTGGTTGAAGTATTCACCGGTAACCGCGTAGGCGGTTGTGTAAGGCAGGCCCAGATATGATGAGTTCAGGTATTGGCTGTAAATATCGTTATTGTCGTTAATATTGGTGATATTCTGATCTTTAAAATGTTCCATGAAGTCATTTAAGGACATTTTCAGATAGTCCAAACTTTGCCGATTGGCAAACTCGTTGCCGAATAGTGGATTTAAGCAAAAAATCAGTATAATAAAAAAAGGTATAATGTTTAGAAAAATTTTCTTACGGGTATAGCTATTAAAGATGTTCATGATTTTTTCATATTTTAGCATGATTAGGAGCAGAGGGACTATATTTTTAGTATTACTGCTGGTTTTGCCTGTATTTGCCGCTCAGAATGAGATTAGTGGTTCAGTTAATACACCCGCGGCATTACGCCATTTAGTCAGGGATATCCTGCTGGATAATATGGATATAAAGTCGCAACTGACCACAAACAACGCGGACTTTCTGGACCAGTCTCAATTACAGAATAATCAAATCACACTTGGCAAAGACCAGTATGAGAAATATGCCAAGGCCGGAATCTTTTCTGATGTTACATATTTGCATAAAAAGCTGCCTGGTGTTGTCAGCGCAGGCGATTATGATTCCAGATTATATATACGCGGTGGCCAGAGCGGGGAAACCGCCACTTATCTGGACGGTCAGCTTATTTTTATGCCCTATATCTGGGACGGCCGAGCATCGCTGGTTAACCCGCAACTTATCAATTCGGTTACTTTTTATACCTCAACTTTTCCTATGAAATATTCCGGGTTGCTCAGCGGTGTTCTGGACATTAAGCAGCGTACCGGCAATAAAGAAAAATATGGTATGGAACTGGACTTGAACCTGACAGAAGTTAAATTTTTGCTGGAAGGACCTATAATCAGAAACGAGCATTCTTTATTATATTCGTTGCGTAAATCTTATTATGATTATATTTTCAAGGCTCCAAATACCGTTTATCCGCATCTGGAAGAATATGGCCAGAAATATTCTTTCAGTCTTGGGAAAAGACATGAACTGCAACTGAACATGAATTATTATTCGGATCTTATGGAAATCAATGATTTGAATATCAATCAGGGGATTAAAGGAAAGCACAGCTCGGGTTCTATCCGGAAAATGTTTGCCATAAATTTAAACAGTCAGTGGAGCGAATCGCTAGCATCCTGTGTGAATCTGGGGTATGACGACGCTGACATGATCTGGAAAACAGAATATAACAATTCTTCATACGGGGTAGCTCTCAATAATAAACCGTTGAACCTCAATGCCGATTTCATATTTAAAGGTAATACCCGGAATATTATTTCTACTGGTCTGGAATTGCGCAAAGAACTTTTTGTTTATCAGGAAGAAAATAAAAACAGGATACCTTACATAGAGTATCCCGGCTCCATGCCCTTGACCGATTCAGGAAATTACACGGCAGGCTATCAAACTTATGCTTTATATCTGCAGGATGATTTGTATATAGTGCCGGACAGGGTGAAGCTGAATATCGGTACACGTTACAGCTGGGTAAATGACAGCAACTTAAGCAACTCCAAACTGTTTCAGCCCTGTCTTTCCCTGAGAATGCTTGATAACGGAGGTACGCTTACATTTTTTATGTCCTATGAACATCACGGTGCTTTTGATATCCCTGTATATCAAGGTTCGTTGCAGAATACTTATCCGGAAAGATTGACTCAGTATACTATCGGTATGGAACAGCAGGTAAGCCGCGACGTCACCTGGAAAGCAGAAACATTTTATAAGAAATATGATTCCCTGATTTTTCCAATACGAAACTCCTATACCGGTGAAATAACCGGTTATGATAATACCAGAACAGGAAAAGCCGTAGGTCTGGAATTTTATCTGGAAAGAAAAGAACACAAGGACTGGGCAGGGTGGATAAGCTACACTTATGCCATTGCTCAGTATAAAGATCCGGATACGGACTGGTATTACGCAGACCAGGATCAACTGCAGACTTTAAACCTTGTGGGGTATTGCCGTTTAAATAAAGACTGGAATTTTGTGCTGAACTGGACTATTTCCACTGGCAAGCCCTACACTAATATTACAGGAGCAACTTATGACACTACCCGCAATGTTTATGTACCGATTACAGGACCTACGAATGTCGAACGGTTGCCTGGTTATAATAATCTGTCGATAACACTGGAAAATTCACACTTATTCTGGCCGTTTGACGGCTTCACAGGGAGCTATTATATAGGTATAGTTAATCTGTTTAATCAGAATAATATTTATGGTTATTCATGGAACGATAGTTTTACTCAGAGAACAGAAATAAGAATGTTACCGCTTTTGCCTGTATTCGGTTTAAAAATTCAACTTTAAAGATATTTTTTAGCTGTTTCGGTTATCAGATGATAAATGCGGTCATGACGGAGTTGATGTAAAATTTCCTGAAATTCGTGTGCATGCAAAGGTTTTTTTATACTATAAATCAGATGACTTTTTACGACACCCAGAACTTCTTTCAGTTTGGTCTTACTGTTCAGACTATGCAGCGCGATAAGCAGAGTGTGACTGGACAACTTTTTTTCTTTGGAAAACTTGTCCAGTAATATTAATTGGGATTTGCTGCTGTCATCCAGGTCTACAAGCACACATTTTAAGCTGTGCGACTCTTTTTCCTGATTTAAAACTCTGGTCATTGCCTGCTCTTCAAAAGGGATGCTTAGCAGATCATATCTGTTTTGCTGGCTTAGAAGTTTGCTGATCTCCAGAGCCGAAGCATCAGAGAGGCCAAGGAGTAAGATTGTTTTTTTGATCATCTTATTCTCACTTTTATATTATTATTGTTCCCTTTATGTATATAATTTAAACATTTTTATTATATAGGAGGATCTGCAGTTGATAAAAGAGGTGTAGTAAAAAAAAATAGTCACACTTCGTCAGGCTCAGTGTGACTATTTTTTTTGTCATGCTGAGCCTGACGAATCGTGAGCGGATCAGTTAATTTCTGACAGTTTCTGCAAGAACTCCAAATGTGTGTGTCGGTCTTTTTCAGCTTTGCTGTAAAGTTCTTCAGCATGTTCCGGATTTAGAGTTTTCAAAGATTTGTATCGGGTTTCAGACAATAAAAATTCTTTAAAATCTGCTGACACAGGCCTGGAGTCCCATTTGAATTTTTTGTCAGGTGCAATAGGGTTATATCTGTAAAGCGGCCAATAACCTGAAGCTACGGCTTTACTGGCGTGTTCCATAGAATAACGCAGATTATACCCGTGATTAATACAGGGTGAATAAGCGATCACTATTGACGGCCCTTTGTAAGCTTCCGCTTCCAGCATGGCATTCAGAACCTGCTGTTTATTGGCTCCCATACTTACAGAAGCAACATATACATAACCATAAGACATAGCTATGAGTCCAAGGTCTTTTTTGGCAATTTTTTTACCGCTGGCCGCAAATTTTGCCACAGCACCTATAGGAGTGGATTTGGATGCCTGACCGCCTGTATTGGAATAAACTTCCGTATCCAGCACCAGAATATTTACATTTTCACCGGAGGCCAGCACATGGTCAAGACCTCCGTAACCGATATCATAGGCCCAACCGTCGCCGCCGATAATCCAGACAGACTTGTCAATCAGATAATCGCGGGATTCTCTGGCAATACTCAGTTGTTTCAGAAGATTGCCAGATGCTTTGTTGTATTCTTTTTCTATAATTTCAACCAGTTTGTCAGCTGCTTCTTCAGCAGGTTTGTCGGTTTTGTCTTTTATTTCTATCATTGTTTTGGCTGCTGTTTTTAATTCAGCGGAAGCATCGGCTTCCAGAATGTTTTCCAGCGCCTGATATAAAGTATCGCGAGTCTGATTTACAGATAAACGAAAACCCAAACCGAATTCGGCATTGTCTTCAAACAGGGAATTAGCCCAGGCAGGCCCTTCGCCCTGTTCATTTTTACAATAAGGAATAAACGGAGCAGTTCCTGCGTATATGGAAGAACAACCTGTAGCGTTTGCCACCAGCATGCGTTTGCCATAAAGCTGGGTTACAAGTTTAAGATATGGAGTTTCGCCGCAGCCGCCGCAGGCTCCTGGGAATTCAAACAAAGGCTGTTTAAATTGGGACCATTTCAGTGTTCCTTCTTTAGCGCCTTCGGTAAGTTCTTCGGGAAGCTTTCTGAAAAATTTCCAGTTTTCAGCTTCTCCGGCAGCCAACTCCTGTTCTATGGGTTTCATAACCAGGGCTTTTTCTTTAGCCGGGCATGTTTCCACGCAGCTGCCGCAGCCAGTACAGTCTTCGATAGAAATTTGTATCTTGTATTCAAGGTTTTTGTCATTTTTGGTATTAGACTTGATAGTTTCAAAAGTCTTCGGTTTATCGGCCAGATTTTTTGGTTCGATTTGTTTGGAACGGATTACAGCATGCGGGCAGACAAAAGAACACTGGTTACATTGAATACAATTTTCCTTGAGCCAGTGAGGTACATCGGAAGCAATGCGCCTTTTTTCAAATTGTGTCATGGCAGTAGGGTACACACCGTCTATAGACATTTTTGACACGGGCAAATTGTCACCCTGCAAAGTGGCAATAGGCTTCATTACCTCGCGGATAAAAGGATCGTCATAATCCATATATTCATAACGGGGAGCATTTTTGCTGACTTCTTTGGGAACGTCTATTTCAACAAGCGCTTCAACGGTTTTGTCTACCGCGTTCCAGTTCATTTGCACAATATCGGCGCCTTTTTTGCCATATTCTTTTTCAATGGCTTTTTTAATAAGTTCGATAGCTTTATTTTCCTCAAGTATTTTTGATATTTTAAAAAAAGCGGTTTGCATGACCATATTTATTCTGCCGCCTAATCCCACTGATTTGGCTATTTCTAATGCGTTAATATTAAAAAACTTGATTTTACGGCTGATAATGGTTTCCTGCATGTCGGCCGGAAGTTTTGAGAAAACTTCTTCACGGCTGTAATTGCTGTTCAGTAGAAACGTACCACCTTCTCTAATACTGCTGATCATATCGTATTTGCCTATATAGGACTGGTTATGACAGGCCACAAAATCAGGAGATGTGATCAGATAGGTCGATTGAATGGGTTTAGGCCCGAAACGCAGATGAGATATGGTTATTCCGCCTGATTTTTTGGAGTCATAAACGAAATATCCCTGGGCGTAAAGGTCAGTATTGTTTCCGATAATTTTTATGGAGTTTTTGTTCGCGCCTACTGTTCCGTCCGCGCCAAGTCCCCAGAAAGTGCATTGAATTGTACCGTCCGGTACGCAGTCTATACATTCGGGAAAAACATCCAGCGACAGATTGCTTACATCGTCCTTGATACCTACAGTAAACTCTACTTGCGGTTTGGCTGCGTTCAGGTTTTCATAAACAGCTTTTACCATCAAAGGATTAAATTCTTTTGAGCCCAGACCATATCTGCCGTGAGTTAAAATCGGCGACACAGCGAATTTGGCCCTACCAGCGGTTTCAGCCAGCGCTGTCATTACATCCTCATATAATGGTTCACCAATGC
This sequence comes from Candidatus Margulisiibacteriota bacterium, assembly GCA_028715625.1. NCBI lineage: Bacteria > Bacillati > Candidatus Margulisiibacteriota > Candidatus Margulisiibacteriota bacterium. The sequence continues at coordinate 12,482 of JAQURL010000040.1, forward strand.
TGCCGGGTTCTTTGGTCCTGTCCAGAACGGCGATTTTTTTCACGCTCACGGGCAGAGCATCGATAAATTGTTTAACAGGGAAAGGCCTATATAGCCTGATTTTCACCAGACCTAATTTTTGACCTGATTTATTGGCGTGGTTAATATATTCTTCAATAGTTTCGCAACCTGAACCGATGGCTATAAGCACTCTGTCAGCATCAGCGGCTCCTACGTATTCCACAATTTTATATTTTCTATTAATAACTTTGCCTACTTTATCCATTACATCCTGAACTATTTGCGGAGTAACGGTATAAGAATTATTTACGGTTTCACGTCCCTGGAAATAAATATCAGGGTTCTGGGCAGTACCTCTGAGGTTGGGGTGCTTGGAGTTTACTGCTCTTTCCTTGAATTTTAATATGGCTTTTTTGTCGACCAGCGATTCAATGGTTTCATAAGAAATCATTTCAATTTTTTGTACTTCGGAAGATGTACGAAACCCATCAAAAAAGTGCAGAAAGGGTACGCTGCAATCTAATGTGGCCAGATGGGACACCAGTGCCATGTCCATAGCTTCCTGCACAGAGTTGGACGCGAGCATGGCAAAACCGGTCTGTCTGACAGCCATTACATCGGAATGATCACCGAAAATAGACAGTGCCTGACAAGCCAGACTTCTTGCCGATACGTGAAAAACAGTTGGTAGCAATTCGCCGGCTATTTTATACATATTAGGTATCATAAGTAACAGTCCCTGAGACGCAGTAAAAGTAGTAGTGAGAGAACCGGCAGTCAAAGAACCGTGCACGGCACCGGCAGCGCCTCCTTCGGACTGCATTTCTACAATTTTTAATATCTGGCCGAAAATATTTTTTCTTTTTTGTCTGGCCATTTCATCGCAGTTTTCTCCCATGGTTGAGGAAGGAGTAATAGGATAGATCGCAGCCACTTCGCTAAGAGCATATGCTACGTGAGCTACGGCCATATTCCCGTCTATTGTTTCAAATTTTTTTTCTTCCATTTACGCACCTCTTTCTATAAGATTGCATTGCATTAATCAATTTTTGTGTAATTTTTCAGTTTTATTTTATGATAATTACACCCGAAGATTTTATAGCAAAAAACCCTACATAGTTTACTAGCATTTTCAATAAAAGTAAATGATTTGAAATGTAAGGACCCGGTGCTGGTTGCGGACGTTTTATATCGAGTTCATTATACTATTCTCATAGCCCTGGTTTGGTTAATGGCAGCATAAAGTTTATTTAGGTGCGCCCTTATAAGTTGCGTCTGTATATAAGTATCAGATTGGATGTTATTATTATTTTCATCAAGAAAAAGAAAAAGCGGTGCCCCGTCAACTGAAAATCCAAAAAAAGTTAAGGAAATAATTTTTTCGTTATCCATGAACAAGGGAAAACTATCAAGATGTTCCAGCGTCAAATCAGTTTCATGATGGAACATAACCTGCTCGTTGTAAATAAGTTTTATTTTATATACCAGAGGTTCAAATAGACCGGCAAAGGCAAAAGATGGATCCCACAACAACATATCTTTAATCCCTAAAATGTTGAGAAATTTTTCGGAGTTGTTAAAATCGAGATTGATACAGTCCTGCTTGATGCTATTTTGTCTGGCTATCAGCAAATAATTATGCTGGGAAAAAATCGGATGCTCGCCGGATACTCTCAGTACCTGATAATTAGTATCGCTTTTTTTGAGTTCTTCAAACCCGAACTGATAGAGATGTTCGCAACTGCCCAGGCCGGGATAACAATCCGGACGGTTGAAGTTCAAAAAAATCGTCTCATTTTTTTCATAGTCCAGCAGAAGATGTGTCGTGCCCATGAACCTTTCCAGATTGGAATAAGTCATTTTCGATTGTATACGGTTTATAACATCCAGTAAGTGTCCATCGTCAAGAGGATCACCCATATAATATTTGTCTTGAATGGGTAAAGATACTATTTTGTAGCTGGACATATTAAATTTTCGAAAATAATTGCTTTAAAAATCAATTTTTTTGAAATTTATATATAAAATCTGGGAAACTATAAAATAAATAACGATAATTTGATATAAGAAATTTGGGAGGGACGTATTCATGTATAAAATAGTTGCCTTAAAGGAAGAAATATTAATTAAGGGATATAATTTTAAAAAGGAACCGGTATTATGTGGAGTTTTAAATAATATTGATATAATTGTCCCGGATAGTGGTAGTGTTAGAAAAAAATCGAACAATAATTTTAAAATTATCCATAATGGTAGAGAAATTCTTCAAGTTCTTAATATGAAGAATAAACCTCTTGTTTTTTTTGATTTAAGCAAAGTTTCCGATGAAGATATCAAAAAAATTTATTACAAAAAAATGATTTCTAATCCACTAATAATAACTGGTAGCATAGCTGTATTTTGTGGTATCGGAGGTTTAGTTATAGCTGCTATAGGTTATACGCTTGGATTAACTTCTGTTTCGGGTTTAGGATTTATTTTTAATTTAATAGAAAATATAAAAGCAAATCGGGTGGAACGGGATTTGGTTTTAAAAGCAGTAAGAATTAGTCAAACAAATAATGATTTTGATGAAATTATTTCAGGTTTGCGGATATAACCAACGAACTGAAATTTATTAAGTTGTAATTATTTTTAAATTAAGAATTATATTTAATTGTTTTAGTTATCTAATATATTTCAAAAAAAATATTTAAACAAAGCATTCTAAAATATGCAGGTTATGATATAAAATAAAATTATAAAGATTCAAGGGGGTTTATTATGGAGGAACTTGTTCGCATCAGGATTGACGAACTGAATAGTCTGAAAGATGAGTTGATCGAAAAACAAAAAAAGGATCTTGCCAAAATAGAAGTCCGGATTGAAGAATTGTCTGGCTTGCTGGGCAATGGAACTTATATTAAAAAAGAGCCTGAAATTCGACCAACAGTTACCTCCACACCCAAAGTCGTGGAAAACATTATGACCGATATTAAGTCGGCAGTGCCAGAAATACAGGAAGAACATACAATCAGCAAGGATGAACTGGAATCTATTTTAGCTACGGACATTAATGATATAAAAGAAGAGGACGAGATAATAGCGGCAGCGGAGAATATTGAGCCGGAAATAATTGAACCCGTAAAATTTGAAGAAACTATGACTGCCAAAGAACCTCCTGCGATAAAAACCGAAGAAAAGAAAAGTACAAAAAAAGACGCGGAATTACCTGCAGAGAAAGATGAAATAGCGGAAGCACCGGTAAAAGAGGTTCCTGTAAAAGTGGCAGAAAAAGCGACTACAACAAAAGCTGAAGCCAAAGCGACCAAACCGGCCGCTGCAGCTTCCAAAACGGCAGCAGCTGACGCCAAAGCTTCTCAGGATGACATAGAGGCAATTTTAAATGCGTTGGACTAATTTAAAATCATTTCTTGTTTTTTTATTTGGTTTTTTGCCCCTTGCTTATGGAGCTAACGGTTCTATTATTTATTTAAATCCCGCTAATGCGCTTGAACTTATTCGCAATAATCAGGCAGTAAATATTATAGACATCAGGACTGACGAGGAATTTAATCAGGGGCATCTCGCTAACGCTCAAAATATAGACTATTTGAAACCTGAATTTGAGGAACAGATTAACAGGTTAAACTCCAATGCGGAATATCTTTTTTATTGCAGGTCCGGAGCCAGGACCCAACAAGCTCTTGATATTCTGGGAAAAAAACAATTTACGAAATTATATATTCTTCAGGGCGGCATTATGTCCTGGCAACGCTTTGGTAATCCTGTAGTTAGATAGAGGTAAGTGTTAAGGTTGAATTGTGTAGTCGTGCAGCTGTTGAGTCGAGTCATACTGAGCTGGTTTACCCTGAGTGGAACCGAAGGGAAGTATGATAGAGTTAATAGATAAGTGGTAAGTTGTAAGATTAGTATTTGCCGGGACCGTGTGTTATCCGTTACAATAAAAATTATATTTTACTGATTAGTGTCATCCCGGACCGCAGTGGAGGGATATGCGAAGTTCTCAATTTGTGAAATTGAGATTTCTCGACTTCGCTCGAAATGACGTGTTAATTCTGGGAGCCTGAGAAATGATCCTTATTCTTCTGTTTGTAATTATTATCATCAGTATAATTAATATTCTCGTTGTTTTCTCTTTTTTAAAAAAGATCAGTTTTATAACTCCGGGTAATACGGAAGCGCAATATACTTCTCTGGAAAAAGCCATTGAAAAATCTGAACGGGCGTTACGAGATGAGTTTGGAAAAAGCAGGGAAGAGTCCGGTAATCACTCTCAGCGAACCCGTACAGAGCTTTTAGAAACCCTGAAAGCTTTTAATGATTCCATCATTTCCAATATGTCCAGGTTGTCAAACATGCAAAAAGATCAGTTGGACAGTTTTTCCAAACAACTTGCACATCTTACCCAGGGTAATGAGCAGCGTATGGATAAAATGCGTGAGACCATTGAGAACAATCTTAAGAGTTTGCAGGAAGATAACAGTAAAAAGCTGGAACAGATGCGCGCCACTGTGGATGAAAAACTACATAAAACGCTGGAAACAAGATTGGGAGAATCTTTCAAACTGGTTAGCGAACGTCTGGAATTGGTGCATAAAGGTCTGGGAGAAATGCAGACCCTGGCCAGCGGAGTAGGGGACCTAAAAAAGGTACTAACTAATATCAAGACCAGAGGAACATGGGGTGAAATCCAGTTGGGCAACTTGCTGGAGCAAATGCTTTCTCCGGAGCAGTACGCGGAAAATGTGGCTACCAAAAAGGGCAGCCAGGAAAGAGTAGAGTATGCTGTAAAATTACCGGGCAAAGGCCAGGACCATAAAAGTTTTGTGTGGCTGCCGCTGGACTCCAAGTTTCCTCAGGAAGATTATTTGAAACTTGTGGACGCTCAGGAAAAAGCCGATCAGGCTGCAGTAGATGAAAATACCAAACAACTTTATTCCAGAATTCTGCTGGAAGCTAAAACCATCAAGGAAAAGTATATAGATGTGCCTTACACTACCGATTTCGGGATTATGTTCCTGCCCAGTGAAAGTCTCTATGCTGAAGTACTGCGGATGCCCGGTCTTTGTGAGAAAATGCAGCGCGAATACAAGATCGTGGTTACGGGCCCTACAACTCTGGCTGCTTTGCTTAACAGTCTGCAGATGGGCTTCAGAACACTGGCTGTAGAAAAAAGGTCCAGCGAAGTCTGGGAAATTCTGGGAGCAGTCAAAACAGAATTCGGAAAGTTCGGCGAAATTCTGGAGAAAACTCAAAAAAAGTTACTGGAAGCCAGCAATACCATAGATACCGCAGCACAAAAATCACGCACTATCGAAAGAAAATTAAAAACGGTTCAGTCGTTTCCCATTGGTTCAGAAGAGGAAACACCTGTAGCCTTAGCCGAAAACGTAGAAAATTAGTTACTAGATAGTCTTATATTCCTAAATATTATTTAAGATTTAAATTATAATGTTTATTCAGATAGTCCTTTATGGCTTGGGTCATCGCTGCTTTTTTGGCGTCGATTTGAGCTTGTGTCAGATTACTGCTTGAACCGTCAGTGCTGACTGAGCTTGTTAAACTTTCTATAATTTTAGCAACAGAGACACCATTATTAACACTCCTTTTTATTTCATTGATCTGAGCGTCGGTTAAACTATATCCCGACGTTGTTGTTTCCTGGTTCGGATAGGTGATCCCTGTACCGGGATCAGTATAAACGCTGGGTGTAGATGATGTGCCGTTCGGATAGGTAACCGTGCCTGTTGTTCCTGAGCCGGAAGTAGTAGCGCTGAAGTTTGATTCATCAGGATCTTTTAGACCTGCCAGTACGTCTCCGGCATGGGTGTTGGTTGTGGTTGTGGTCCAATCTCCTTCGCCTCCCCATGACTGTGTTGTTGTTGTAGCAAAATCGGTTGAAACATTTTTATCATGTGTACCCAGGGAATTGAGATAATTATTTACTTCATATGAATACAGGCTCATATTGTTATTTTGGTTATTAGAACTATTAAAAAAGTTAAACTTGTCAGAATAAAAGCGCTCCCCGATACAAAGCCAATTTTGTGATTGTTTTAGTATACCAAATTCATTTGCATCCTGCGAGCCGTCCAGATCAGTGTCTCTCCAGGTAATCATATCTCCGGCTTTTAAAGCTGTGCCGTCAATGGTCACGTCTTTACTTAAACGAATATAAGATTCCTCATAATCGCAATCGTAGTCCTTACCGGTTATATTGCTGTGATATTCTCCTTCATAATCTACATTTAATTGTTGACCTTCAATTTTGACGCCATGATAGGTGATCTCAACGTCACCCTCATCCTCTATAACCTGACTGCTGAATTTCAGGTCTCCCTTATCTCCCGTAACTTTTCCATCATTACCCGAACTGATGCCATGGCTCCAACCACTTACATTTGTATCTCCCATAAACATTCCCCCTAAAAAAATAGTTTTTTACTTACAAATTACTATATCGCTGATTTTGGGAGAAAGATTGTATTCGTTTTTTTGAATATATTTAGATTTTTTCCAAAGGAGGATAAGCGTCCGTGCATACCCTCCTTTTTTCAGGGAAAAACGGGGAAGTTAATATTTTATAAATAGTTCTTAAGTTTTTTACCGGCTTCTGATTTCTTCATTTTTTCCAGAGCCCTGTCTTTTAACTGTCTTACTCTTTCTCTGCTTACGTTCAGTGTTCTGCCTATTTCGGCCAGAGACTGTTCCTGACGGTCATAGAAACCGTAATGCAGTTCGATTATCATTCTTTCTTTCTCGGATAAAACGGATAAGGCTTGCCCAATAGTATCTTCAAAACCTTCGTTCTCCAAATCATCCTGATAAGTCAGCGCTGTTCTATCTTCTATATAATCCAGCATGCAGTCTTCACCGTCAGTATACATATCATCAAGCGAAACAACATCTTTTTCGATCTGCTGATAATACTCCACTTTGTCATTATGAATGCCGGTCATTTCCGAAATCTCATCCGAAGTCGGCACTCTGTGTTTTTCGGTCATATATTTAGTAATTACTTTTTTAATCTTATGAATACATTCCAGAGTGGTAGAAGGTATGCGCATATTGCGTTTCAGCTGTTGATAACTTCTCTGCACAGCCTGGTTAATCCAGAACGACGCATAGGTAGAGAATTTTGTTCCTCTGTCAAACTCATATTTGTCGGCCGCTGTTAAAAGCCCGATACAGGCTTCCTGAAAAATATCGTGAAACATGGCCGGATCGTATCTTCTTACAAAAGTATAAATAAGACCTAAATTATCGGTAAGTAAAATTTCTTTGTCTTTAACGCTTCCCTGCTTGGCCGACATCAGTATCACACGTTCTTTTACGGTTGTTTTCATTTGAAATCCCCCTTATTCCCAGAATTAATAAAATTTCCAGATTCTGAAACATAAGAGAAGGTTTTTTGGAATTTAAATGTCGCAATCGATCGACATTTTTTGAGGATTTCCGACAAGCGGTCCAATCCATTTCCGATTTATTTAACCTTTCTCTTAAACCTCCCTGTTATAAACACCTCCTTTTGTTGTTTTCATTTAGTGTTATACCCGAAAAGCATGTTTCGAAACATTCGATTTTTTTGTTGTATCTCGTTTGCCATGAGTATCTTTTATGTAACATTAATTTTAATCTTTAAAAAAATGAAATACTGAATATAATTTGAAGTAATATCCTGAAGATCGGAGGAATAATATGAAAGGTGTTATCGTAATCGCATTAAAAGAATTGGTGGAAAGCAAGTTTGGCAAAGACAAATGGGAAGCAGCTCTGGAAAAAGCAGGAGTAAACAAGAACCTGACCATATTAACCATTACTGATGTTGATGATCAAACAGTAATGAAAGTGGTGCAGGCAGTTTGCGCTGTACTGGGCATATCCTTACAACAAGCTGCGGATGCCTTCGGCGAATACTGGGTTTGTACCTATGCTCAGCGTATGTATAAAGATTATTTCAAGGATAGCAAAAACGCAAAAGATTTTATTTTAAAAATGGATCAGATACATGTAATAACTACTATGACCATGGCCAATGCTCATCCACCAAGATTTGATTATGAATGGAAAAACGACAGGACACTGATTATGAAATATAAATCATCCAGAGGAATGATCGATTTTATGGTCGGTTTGTTAAAAGGTATAGGTAAACAGTTTAAAGAAGAACTGGTTGTTACCAAACTGGGGCCGGATAAAGTGGAAATAGCTTTTTCTTATAACTGCAAATAGCCTGCCCTTGCCATAAAAACCGGGCCATATTACAATTGATTTCATGACCAAGACCATATTAGTCGCGGGTGGGGCCGGGTATATAGGTTCACATATAGTCAGAAAGTTAAAAATCGCAGGATATCATCCGGTTATTTTTGATAATCTTTCCACAGGCCATAAACAATCTGTAAAAGGTGAAGAATTTTTTTGGGGAGATATACGCAATCCTCTTGATCTGGACAGAGTATTTACCAACTATAAAATTGATGCTGTAATGCATTTTTGCGCCCGCAGCCTGGTGGGAGAATCCATGCAGAAACCGGAAATATATTTTGAAAACAATATAGTTGGAGGTTTCGGTCTGCTGCAGGCCATGCTCAAACATCAAGTTAAATTTATTATTTTTTCTTCAACAGCGGCAACTTATGGCGAGCCGGAGTCAGTACCTATCGATGAAAATGCCAAACAGCTGCCCACAAATCCCTATGGAGAAAGCAAGCTGATTTTCGAAAAAATTTTACATTGGTATGATAAAATCCATGATATAAAGCATGTTAACTTGCGCTATTTCAACGCTGCCGGAGCTGATGACAACGGAGAAATAGGTGAGGACCATACTCCGGAAACTCATCTGATACCCAACATTTTCAGAGTACTGAACAAACAACTGGACCATCTGCAGGTATTTGGTAATGATTATTCAACAGCGGATGGCACCTGTGTGCGTGATTATATTCATATCTATGATTTGGCTCAGGCGCATATACTGGCTTTAAAACATATTTTGGATGGCAAAGGATCGGATTCGTTTAATTTGGGTTGCGGAAAAGGCTACAGCATTAATGAAATCATCAAGATGGTGGAAAAAGTTACGCAAAAAAAGGTGAATTATAAGATGGCGGACAGAAGGCCCGGCGATCCGGCTGTGCTGGTGGCTTCTTCTGAAAAAATTAAAAAGGTCTTGGGCTGGAAGGAAAAATATCAGCTGCGAGATATTATAGAAACAGCTATGCAGTGGCATCTGAACCATCCCAAAGGTTACGCGGATTAAATGAGGAATCAGTTAATAGTAGACTTGAAAAAGTTCCGGAAAAATCTGGGCAAAATTAAAAAAAAGTTAAAAGCCCGAACCAAATTTCTGGCTGTAGTAAAGGCTGACGCTTATGGGCACGGAGCCGTGCAAATAGCCAAAGCAGCCATACATGAGGGTGTGGATTTTTTTGGTGTGGCCACAATTGATGAGGCTATCGAGCTTAGAGAAGCTGGCATCAAACTCCCTATTCTTATCCTTACCGAGCCGACCGATTATAAAATTTTGCACCGTATACAGTATTATGATATTTCTTTAACGGTTTATTCCAAAGAAATGATCGGCGCTATTAATCGTTTGTGCAAAAAAATTAAAAAACCTCTGAAGGTCCATGTCAAAGTGGATACCGGTATGAACAGAGTAGGGGTTCCGGGAGCTGAAGCACTGGAATTTATCAAATCGATTAAAAAAAATAAAAATATTATAGTCGAGGGACTTTTTACACATTTTTCCGATGCCGGTAATCCGGATAAATCCTATACATTTAATCAAATACAGATTTTTAATCGGGTTCTGCGAGCCTGTGAAGCGGCTGAGATTAATATTCCCATAAAACACGCTGCCAATTCAACTGCGACCCTGAATTATCCCCAGGCGCATTATGATATGGTACGTGTGGGTATAGCTATGTATAAAGATATTCTTACTTTTCAGGCCAAAATTTTAAATGTACGTAGCATCAATAAATATGACTGTGTGGGTTATTCCAAGAACTACAAGGCACCTGAGAATATGAAAATAGCAGTTATCAGCGCAGGTTATGCGGATGGATACAGCAGACTGCTTTCCAACAAAGGTACTGTAATTGTTCATGGCCAGCGCTGCCCGATTATCGGCAATGTCTGCATGGATATGACCATGATCCGCTTGCCTGACAAGCTTAAAGTTAATATAGGAGATACCGTAACCCTGATCGGCAAGGAAGGTAAGCAGGCAGTTACTGCCGAGCAGATAGCCGAGCTCACCAAAACTATCGATTATGAAGTCATGTGTAGTATCGGCAAAAGAGTGCCGAGGGTATATGTGGGGTAATTCTTTTGAGAAAAGAATGCAAAACCATT
>JAQURL010000041.1 GCA_028715625.1 Candidatus Margulisiibacteriota bacterium
ACGCATAACCAGATTATCTTTGGTTATTCCGGCATTATTAACCACTATGTCTATGCTGCCCAGTTCCTGCAGGACTTTATCTATAGCAGTGTTTACTGAATCCGGTTGAGTAACATTGGTTTGAATACCAATGGCCTTCACCCCTTTAGCTTTCAGTTCATCTATGGTTTCATTCAACATCATATCCAGTATGGCGATATTTGCGCCGTGACCGGCTAAGTTCATAGCGATAGCCTTGCCTATTCCTCTGGAACCGCCTGTAACAATCGCGACTTTTCCTTTTAAATGCATAAATACCTCCTCGTTACTTTAACACAACCAGTTTAAGGCTGATAAATCCTGTGGTTTTTCAACATTGAAAATCTTGACGTCCCCGCTTATTCTTTTAATCAATCCGGTTAATACTTTACCTGTTCCTAATTCTACAAAGGTATCAACATTTTTATCAAGCAAATATTTTATAGTTTGTACCCACAAAACAGGAGAAAATAATTGTTTTACCAAGTTCATTTTTATGTCAGAGGCGCTAATTTCTTCTCTTGCCGTAACATTGGTTATAAGCGGTATCCTGGCGTTGGATATGGAAAATGAAGCAAGTATTTTGCCAAATTCCTCTGCCGCAGGTTTCATTAAAGAACTATGGAACGGTCCGCTTACGTTAAGCTCCATGACTCGCTTGGCACCTGCTACTTTTAAGGCTTCCATCGCCTCCAGTACTGCCTTTTTTTCACCGGATATAATAATCTGTGCGTCGTTATTATAATTGGCGATTTCTACTACTCCCGATATTTTTTTACAAATACTTTCAATTTTATTCATGGATAACCCCAATACTGCGGCCATGGAACCGGTCCCGGCAGGCATGGCTTTTTCCATTAACTGGCTTCTCTTCTGAACAATGCGCAAGCCTGTTTCAAAATCAAAACCATCAGCAAAAAATACCGCTGAATATTCTCCAAGGCTATGCCCGGCTACATAATCCGGTTTCATATTCTTTGATTTAGCCAGCACACTTACAGCAGCAGAGGCAATATATAAAGCCGGCTGGGTATTTGTCGTAATAGCCAATTCAGCTTCCGGACCTTCCCACATAAGTTTAAAAAGTTTCTCGCCGAATACCTTGATCACAGTATTCTGCAGTGGTTTCAATTCATCAGGATAAGAATCAAACCATTCCCTGGCCATGCCCACAAATTGAGAACCCTGCCCAGGAAAAACAAAAGCTGTTTTACCCATGATTATCTTTTTAATTCCTTTATTAAGGCCGGAACCACCTTGAGCACATCGCCGACTATACCGTAATCGGCAACTTTAAAAATAGGTGCATCCGGGTCTTTATTTATGGCAATTATCAAATCAGATGAGGACATCCCTGCCAAATGCTGAATTGCGCCGGATATCCCACACGCTATATAAAGCTTGGGATGTACAGTTTTTCCGGTTTGACCTACCTGATGAAAGTGTTCTATCCAGCCGGCGTCCACTACAGATCTGGAAGCACCTACAACTCCACCAAGCGCATCGGCAAGTTCTCTGACAAGTTTCAGGTTGTCAGCATTTTGTATGCCTCTTCCGGCAGAAACAATAATATCCGCTTCAGCCAGATTAACATTTTCTTTGGTTTCTTTAATAAATTCCAAACATTTTACTAGAATATCGGAATCATTTATCGCTGTACCAAGTGTTATTTTTTTAATATTCTTTTTAGCTTTAAACTTATCGGCTTTTAGCATAACATGCGGTCTTACAGTGGCCATTTGCGGCCGTTTACGGCACAAAATAGTAGCCATGATATTACCGCCGAAAGCCGGTCTGGTTTGCAGCAAGTCGCCATCATCATTTATACCCAGCCCTGTGCAATCGGCGGTTAAACCGGTCTGAATGCGGGCCGCAAGACGAGGTGCCACTGCACGTCCCTCAGATGTAGCACCGAAAAGAATTGTTTCCGGTTTGTATTTCTCTATAGCTTCCTTTAAAACCTTGGTAAAACTTGCAGTTTCATAATTTGGCAACTTTTTATTGTCAAAAATATACACATTATCTACCGGATAAAAAGAAAGTTCCTCAGCCAATTTCTCGGTTCCCTGACCGATAAGAATTACAGACAACTCCTGCTTACGGATGTCAGCCAGTTTTCTGCCTTCTCCGATCAGCTCAAAAACAACTTCGGCTATATTGCCATCTTTATTTTCTCCATAAACCCAAACGCCACTATAATCACTAAAACCTGTACGATCCAGGTCGTCCACTTTTATTTCTATTGCCTTAAATTTGCATGCAGGTTCGCAAGCCCCGCAATATGTACACTTGGCCAGATCAATGTAGGCCAGCTTGTCCTTTATGGTAATTGCGCCAAAACCGCAAGCCTTGAAACATAAATTACAACCTTTGCATTTATCCTTAATTACTGTAATTTGTTTGGTCATAATCCACCTTTATATAATTGTTAATTCTTTGAGTTTGTTTTTAATAAACACTGCCGAGTTACCATCCTCATCAGTGATAATCTGGCTATTCCCTTTGGGTGGGGGTGTAAAAATTCTAGATACCCAGGTTGGAGAACCTTTTAGTCCAATACGATTTTCATCAGCTTCAATATCTTTAGCAGAAACAGTCTTAATAACAGCGGTTTTTGCTTTCATCTTTCCTTTTAGGGAAGGATAACGAGGAGTATTTATACTTTTAAGAACTGTAATAACTGCCGGGAGTTTGGACTGAGCAACTTCAAAGCCGTCTTCCAGCTCACGCTTAAGAGATATTGTGTTATTTTCAGTCTTTTCTATATTTACAACATAAATCATTTCCGGTATTCCCAGATACTCAGCGACTCCTGGCCCTACCTGAGCAGTATCTCCATCAATAGCTTGTTTCCCGAATATTATAATGTCATAGTCCGGAACAAATTTTTCTATTGTGCGACCTAACGTATAGGAAGTTGCCAAAGTATCAGCTCCAGCGAAAGCCCTGTCTGTCACCAGTATTACATCATCTACTCCCAGTGCCAACGCATCCCTGAGAGCGGTTTCTACCTGAGGTGGCCCCATGCTGACGACGGTTACTTTGCCACCGTTTTTATCCTTAAGCCTGAGACCTTCTTCGATGGCATTTTCATCAAAAGGATTAATAATGGAGGGTACTCCCGAACGAATTAAGGTGTTGGTTTCCGGATTAATCTTAACTTCATTCGTATCCGGAACCTGCTTGATACAAACGACAATATTCATAAATGTCTCTCCTTAAGCTTTGTCCCTGGAGGCACTTTCCTTAATAAGCTGCAGGCCGATTACATTACGCTGTATCTGATTGGTACCTTCATAAATTTGAAGTATTTTGGCATCCCTGAACATTTTTTCGATCGGATATTCCCGCATGTAACCATAACCACCAAATACCTGTAAAGCATCGGTTACAACCTCCATACAAATATCTGTTGCAAAGAGCTTGGACATGGCAGACTCTTTGGAAATATCTTTCGCTCCGCCATCAATATGTCGAGATGTAGCATATAAAAGCGCTCTGGCAGCTTCTGTCTTGGTAGCCATGTCGGCCAGCATGTGCTGGACTACCGGCTGTGCTGCTATTGGTTTGCCGAACTGAACGCGTTCTCTGGCGTATTTTACAGCTGCGTCTACAGCGCCTTCGGCAAGTCCCACGCCCTGAGCCGCAATACCTGGACGGGAATGATCAAGATTTTTCATAGCAATAATAAAACCCATGCCTTCTTTAGCCAGCAAATTTTCTTTGGGTACCTTTACATCCTGAAAAACAAGTTCTCTGGTAGCTGAACAGCGAATACCCAGTTTTTTTTCTTTTTTGCCGAAAGAAAATCCTTTCATGCCTTTTTCCAGAATAAAAGCTGAAGCGCCTCTGGCACCCTTCGACTTGTCGGTCATGGCCAGCACCGTGTAAGTATCAGCCTCTCCGCCGTTAGTTATCCATTGTTTGGTCCCGTTTAATATATAATAATTTCCATCTTTTACGGCTGTTGTCTGAATACCGGCCGCGTCTGAACCTGCATTGGCTTCTGTTAACCCAAAAGCAGCCTGTTTTCTGCCAGCTGCTATATCGGGCAGATATTTCTTTTTCTGTTCCTCAGTACCGAAAGCTAAAATCGGATAACAACCCAGAGCATTGGCAGCAAATGACACTGACACACCTATGCAGCCTTTGCTGAATTCTTCCACAGCCAGAATAAAATCCATTACTCCACCGCCATATCCTCCATATTCCTGAGGTATATAAAGGCCGTACAGATCAGCTTCCGCTATCTTTTTTAATATATCAATGGGAAATATTTCTTCTTCGTCCAGTTTGGCACGATTGGGTACGATCTGCTCATCAGTAATTTTTTTAGCTAATTCCACGATCATTTTCTGTTCATCTGTTAAAAAATAATCCACTTCATTTCCTCCTTATAGCTAATTATTTTGACCACTTTATTACGTTGGTCCCATAGGTCAGGCCGGCACCGAACCCTACCGTCACCAAAATATCCCCTTTTTTTAATAAACCTTTTCTAGAGGTTTCGTCAATGGCTATGGGGATGGATGCCGCTGACGTATTGCCATAACGGTCAATATTAACATAGACCTGTTCTGACGACAATCCCAACTTATCTCTGGCATAATCGATGATCCTTTTATTTGCCTGATGCGGGATGAAAAAACAGATGTCTTCTTTTTTTAATTTCGCTTTCTGTAAAGCTTCCTCAATAATATTGATAATGATATTGACGGCAAATTTATATATCGCTTTACCTTCCATTTGTATATAGCGCTGGTCAGACTCAACATTCTCTTTAGTCAGCGGGGTTCTGGAGCCTCCGATCGGGACTATCAATTTGTTATAATCTTTACCTTGCGCCCCTAATTTGGAAGATAATATCCCGGAACCGGACATAACATCGCCAAGGACTACAGCTCCGGCACCATCGCCAAAGAGAATAACAACCGAACGATCTTTCCAGTTGCAATATTTGCTCAATGTATCTGCGCCAATAACCAGAACATTTTTGTAATTACTGTTTCGCATAAGTCCCACAGCCACATCCAGGGCATAAATAAAACCTGTGCATGCCGCACTAATATCAAACGCAGGCACATTCTCCAGGCCCAAAGCATTTTGGACCAAACAGGCAACAGAAGGGAACAAAGGGTAATCCGGTGTGGTTGTCGCTACAACAATGCAATCTATAGCACTCGGACTTACTCCGGAAGATTTAATGGCTTTTTCGGCTGCCATAATAGCCAAGTCCGAAGCCGATTCATTTTTACTTATATAACGCTGTTTAATTCCTGTTCTGTCAAATATCCATTCGTCGCTTGTATCCAAACCCAGTTTAACAAAATCATCATTTTTATAAACTTGTTGGGGGACAGCGCTGCCTGTTCCTATTATTCCTATTGATCTTTGTTTATTTGTCATTGTTTTTTGACTCCTCCAGATTGGCGGCCAGCTTTTCTTCTATGCGTTCTATGACTTTATTTTCCTTTACTTTTTTTGCTTCCATGATGGCATTACAGATTGCTTTAGGGCTTGCCGAACCATGCGCGATAATAACTACCTTTTTTACACCCAGCAGCAATGTGCCTCCGAATTCATCATAATCTACTTTTTTTCTCAGGGCTTTGAAAACCGGAAGCATAAATATAGCCCCGATTGTAGCCAGCATATTCTTCTTTACACCTTCTTTGATCATTTTAAAAATAGTACTGGTTGCACATTCACCGAATTTTAAAAGCACGTTGCCGATAAATCCGTCACATACTACCACATCAGTCTCTCCATCCAATAAATGTTTGGGTTCAAGATTGCCTTGAAAGTTGAGGATATTTGTTGTTTTTATAAGTTTATAGGCCTCGGTCGTTAACTCATTACCTTTTTCTTCTTCTTCACCGATATTCAAGATGCGCACAGCGGGATTTTTAACGCCCAGAACTTTTTCTGAAAAAACTTCACCCATAACCGCGAACTGTAAAAGATGTTTGGGCTTGCAATCAACATTGGCACCGATGTCCAGTATAACCAACGGTTTTCTCAAGGTTGGGAAAACAGCAACAATTGCCGGCCGTTCAACATTTTTTATACGACCCAGAGTAAAAATAGAAGTAGCCAGCACAGCTCCAGTATTACCTGCCGAAACCAAAGCATCTGCTTTACCTTCCTTTAACAGTTGTACAGCAACATTCAGAGATGAATCTTTTTTTTCGCGCAAAGCCTGAGTTGGGGAATCGTGCATGGAAACAACCTCAGATGCCTGGAGAATATTTATTCGTGAATACTTGCCATATTTGGCCAGTTCTTTTTCCAGAATATCTTTTTTACCAACCAGGGTAATTTCTATTTCGCTGTCTTTTTTGAGTGCCTCAATGACACCCAGCACTTCATGCTGAGGAGCGAAATCTCCTCCCATTGCATCAATAACAATTCTCATGAGATTTTATTTGCTTTTTGACTTTGATTTAGATTCTTCTTTAAGCTGTATAATCTGTTTGCCTTTGTATTGACCGCAGGCAGAACAAACATGGTACGGCTGTACCAATGCTCCGCAATTAGGACAAGCCGTAATTTCAGGCAGACTGACTTTCCAGTGAGCTCTTCTTTGATCTCTTTTTGCCTGAGTTCTTTTTTTCTTTTGCGTTGACATTACTAACCTCCGCTTTTAAGTTTTTCAATACTTGTAATCTAGGATCGATTATTTTTGTTATGTTCTTATTTTTAACCCTGCAATTAATATCACATTTTGGTGCAATTGGCAAATTTAAAATAAGTATTTCCCTTATCATTTCCCTTAAATCTATCTCGTGATCGTTACTGTATGTGAAATAAGTGTCTTCTTCTGTAACAACGTAATCAGGCTTGTCTATTGGTTGTCTGGATTTTTGTGCCACGAAACGTTCTTCAAAAGAAATGGCAAACTCTTTTTTGAAACGTTTCAAACATATGGAGCAGGTAAAATTTATAATAGTCGAAGCCGTTCCTCTGGCTAGCAGTCCAAGTCCTGTATTAATTAGTGTTACGTTTATTGCCACCGGAGCAGCCAGTTCAGCATCTTCCGCAATATCACCCAGTGAGTTTTCGATATACTCAAAAGACTCTTCCAGGCCAACTTCTTTTAATATATTTTTGATATCAATTTTCATGGATAAACCGGTAAAATTATTATATGTATCCGAACATAAACTGTCAATTAATGGTAATCCTGAGTCGCCAACTGACCAAATGTCTGATGATTTTTGTAAATTATTGCCAATTTACTTTTTATAATGTTTAATTGAAATAATTAATGTGGGGAATACTATAATCTCTAAGGGGGAATAGTGTATGATCAATCTGGATTTAGGAAAAAAAATAATTATCGGCACCGGAATACTGATTGTTATTCTGCTTTTCATCATTGTTATTTCAGCTGTAAGCTCAAGAAGTCTTAGAAAAGGTCTTGCAAATATGGACCATGTTAATCATTTACAGTTAACGCTGATACAGCGTTTAAGTGATCATCTGAGTTGGGTTAACGCAGTGGAAACATCATTGGTTAATAACGATGTTGCCAACCTGGATGTCCAAACAGATTATCATTTGTGCGCCTTTGGTAAATGGTTTTACTCTGATAACCTCACTGATACCGAAAAGTTCATTCCCGAACTTAAACCAATCCTCGGGAATATGGAAGAGCCGCACAAACAATTACATGAATCCGTAATTGCCATAAAGAAGGCGGCTTCACTTGATGAAGCGAAAAGTGTTTTTGCCAGTCAAACCGTACCCAACCTCGACAAATTAAAGGGAATGTTCAAAGAAGCGATTAATTTAGCCCAAAAAAAGGATGATGAGGTTTCTGCAAATATTGCAAACAATACCAGAAATACAAAAATTGCCATGAATATAATAAGTTTAATTGCAATAATAATTGCCATTTTCATAAGTGTTTACTTGTTTGTAAATGTGGTTTTGAACCTGAAAAAAGTAATCCAGAAATTATCTGAAACAACTTTCCAGATCACCAATGCTATAAGCTATATTTCCCAGTCCAGTCAGGCCCTGGCTCAGGGAGCTAATGACCAGGCCACATCGCTCGAAGAAACAACAGCTTCTTTAAAAGAATTGGCTGATCTCACTCAAAAAAATTCCGACGAAGCGGATAAGGCCAATGATCTAACCCACGAAGTAAGTACAATTGCTTCCAAAGGGAACCAGTCTATGGAACAAATGGCTATGGCTGTAGCTGAAATTCAAACTTCTTCGGATGAAATTTCCAAGATAATCAAAATTATCGATGATATTTCCTTTCAGACCAATATTCTTTCATTGAACGCAGCCGTTGAAGCAGCCAGAGCCGGAGAAGCAGGCAAAGGTTTCTCGGTTGTTGCCAATGAAGTTCGGAATCTGGCGCAAAGAAGCGCCAATGCCGCACGAGAGATTGCCAACATGATTGAGACCAGTAAAAACAAAACAGATATGGGAGTAAAAAATTCCAAGGAAGTTGCAGAAATACTTAAAGAAATCCATGATAAAAGCAATGAAGTTACCACCTTTGTTGACCGTATAACTCAGCTTTCCAAACAACAAAATGCGGGCATAAAAGAAATTAACACCGCCATATCCACGATCGACAAAGTAACTCAGGCCAATGCAGCCAGCTCGGAAGAAGAAGCTGCTTCGGCAGAAGAGTTGTCGGCACAGGCACAGGTTCTTCAACATGTTGTGGAACAGATAAGCGAGCTTGTATGCAGCGACTTGAATTGTAAAGAGGTATTTAAAAAAACGAAAACAAAAAATACAGATGAAGACGAAAACTTCGCTTAATATTTAGAGTTGTATTGTTTAACCTCATTAATTAATTTCTGCTTTAAAAGACTATTTTGTTTTTTCTGTAAAGTTACAAGTTCCAGCCTGTATAAAAGTATGCCGGTTAATACAAAAATAACAATCAGTACTATTAAGATGCTGAACCCTTTTTTATTTTTCAACATAGTTCTGATTTTGCCTCAGCCATTCGTAACATAATATTCCCGCGCTTACACTCAAATTTAAGGAATCGTTTTGACCAAGCATGGGTATCCTAATCTTTTCACTTATTACTTCTAACCACCCGTCAGAAACTCCGCTGTGTTCGTTTCCCAGGATCAATGCAACATTGGTATGCAAATCAATATCCCAAAAAACTTTGCTGGCAACAGGTGTTGTAATAAATATTTTAAAATTATGTTTTTGCAGCCAGGTTCGTGCAGAACTTATATCAGTCAAATAAAAAGGAACTGTAAATACTGTCCCCACGCTATTACGGGTAACATTCGGATTATACACATCTGTTTTCTGATTGGTCAAAAAAACCGCAGCCGCACCGGAGCCATCGGCAATTCTGAATAATGTACCAAGATTTCCTGGTTTCTCCAGATTATCCCCGATTAATACCAGACCGGGCTCATGCGGCTTAATATCCAATCCTGCCAGTGCATGATTTTTCTTAACCGCCACAGCGATAATCCCTTCTGTTTTCTCCCTGTAGCCAATTTTCGCGAAAAGTTCCTGAGTTATTTGATAGACCGGAATTTCCTTTTTTAAAAATTTCAGCAGTTCGTCGCTTGCGCTGACTTGTTTTTCTGTAACCCACAAACTCTGCAAAGCAAAATTATTGCGAAGCGCAAAGCTGATTTCCTTTTTCCCCTCAATCAAAAACAATCCGGATTCATCACGCCACTGCTTCTTATGCATTCGTTGCAAAGTTTTCAATTTTTCATTTTGTAAACTCGTTATTATTTCCATGTTAAGACTCGCGTTCTTTTTTTCCCAATTCCCGGGAAATAATGAAAAGCATATCCTGCAAATTTTCAGGCAGCGGTCCGAACCTGTCAAGAAATTCCCGGGTAAAAGCTTTAACATCCTCTACGGTTTTAAACTCTGCCATACGTTTATATAAAGATAAACGGATATTCATATCCGGAATATATTCCTCCGGTATATATGCCTGAGTTTTTACGGACAAAGGAATAACCCGCTCACTTCCCGGGCTTTCTCCTTTCTCCCTGGCTATGGCTTCGTTTAATAAATGCATATAAAGTTCAAATCCTACTGCTTCCATGTAACCACTTTGCTCAACGCCCAGAATATTCCCTATGCCACGCAGTTCCAAGTCTCTAAGCGCGATATCATAGCCTGACCCGAGTGTTGAATAATTAATCAGAGCCTCAAAACGGCTTTGAACCTCCGTGGTTAGAACTGCTTCGTCTTTATAAAGCAAATGAGCATAAGACTGAGTATCGTCTCTGCCCACCCTTCCCCTTAACTGATGCAACTGTGCCAGACCGAATTTGTCGGCATTATTAATAAAAATCGTATGCACATTGGGAATATCCAGACCATTTTCAATGATTGTTGTTGATAAAAGTACCTGAAACTTGTTGTCATAAAAATCCACCATAATATCTTCCAGTTCTCTGGCATGCATTTGACCATGCCCAACTCTTATTCCAACACCAGGCAGGACATGTGCCAGTCTGTTTTGCAGATGAATAATATCATAAACCCGGTTATGCAAAAAGAAAACCTGGCCTCCCCTTTTGATTTCAAATTGAATTTTGCTTTTTATAAATTCAATATCAAAAACATGCACTTCAGTGATTATCGGTAGACGTTTTAAGGGAGGAGTGTTGATTACACTAATATCACGAATACCTGAAATGGATAAATATAATGTTCGCGGTAAAGGAGTAGCAGAGACTGTAAGTACGTCAATATTGGCCCGAAGTTGTTTGATTCTTTCTTTATGCATTACTCCGAACCGCTGTTCCTCATCAATAATTAAAAGTCCCAGGTCTTTAAAGACGATGTCTTTTTGTAATATTCTATGAGTGCCGATGACAATATCAACAGTTCCTTTATTCAAATTGTCTATTATCTGCTTTTGTTGTTTTCTGGTTTTAAACCTGTTTAAATACTCCACACTAACCCCGAAACGTGTTAAACGGTCGGTAAAAACCTTGAAGTGTTGTTTGGACAGCAAAGTGGTCGGAGTAAGGATGGCAACCTGTTTATGGCTCATTACAGCTTTAAAGGCTGCCCTGATCACTACTTCGGTCTTGCCGAAACCTACATCGCCGCAAATAAGCCTGTCCATGGCTTTCAAGGATTCCATATCCCGCTTTACATCATCAATGGCTTTTTTCTGGTCTTCGGTCTCTTTAAAAGGAAAACTCTTTTCCAATTCCAAATCATATTCTGTGTCTTCAAAAAAATTAAACCCATTTTTTATTTTTCTGGATTTATATAAATAAAATAAATCTCTGGCTACATTTTTTACAGCTTTTTTAACCTTATTTTTTGTCTGATGCCATTTGTTGTCTCTTAGTGAATTAACAACCGGGGTGACACCGCCCGTATATTTATAAATACGGGTAAGCTGCTCAATGGGAATAAAAATTTTGTCATTTTCCTGATACACTACCACGGCATATTCGGCTTCAAACTCATGAATCTTCAAACGTTCCAATCCCTGATATATTCCAATCCCATGATTAACGTGGACCACAAAATCGCCGATATTCAGGTCAAACAATATTTCATGAGGTATTGTATGCGGCTTATAGGGTTGATCTTCCGTAACATGTTCAATCGCGGTGTCTCTGATTTTACTGATAGATTTTTGCGTACTTGGCTCAAACGCACGAATATCTTCGATAACCTCATCAAAAAATTCCAGTCTTAGGGGTAAATTTTGATTGGCCGGGAAAATATCTATAATGCTTCCTCTAACTGAGTAATCGCCAGGATTGAGAACTAAAGGGACCCTGTGATAGCCAAGAATTTCCAGCTCTTTTATCAGGACCTCAAAAGTAATTGTCTGTTTTATTTTTAACTGCATACCAGCGTCAATTCTATAAGTTTTAACTTTGCCCGTCTACTGTCATGGTTATTTATTAGAAATTATTTAAACAAAGATTCCTAATGTTTATCATTCCTTCAACCTGGAATGCGAGTCAGTCTTTGCAGGGGAAAAAAGGTAATCCGGCTTTTGTAAGTCTTGGAATGAAGCTTTTGCTGATAAATAATTCTGAGTATATATTATGAAACTAAACCTTCTATTATAATTTATTTTTAGAAATCAAAGCGTAAACGACAGGCGATTTTTAGATGACGCCGATTCTTCTGAAACGTTCCATAATAAATTCTTTATTAAAAGGTTTTACTATATAGTCTGAACACTTTTCAGACAGCGCTGCCAATATGCTGTCTCGTTCGTCATGAGAAGTAACCATTACTACTTTAGTCTGTTTATCAGGAGCAACTTTATAGTCTACCTCCAGCTGACGTATCCTGTTCAACACATCAAGGCCGTCCATATCTGGCATGGAAATATCCAATGTTATCAACTGATATGGTTGTTTTTCTTTCAAAGCCTTTTCAAAGGCAACAAGGGCAACATCGCCACGATCAAACTCATGAATTATACCCAGTTCTTCGACAATCTTGGCCAGCTTTTTGCGGCTTACTACTTCATCATCCACTACCATTACTTTCATTAATTAATCACCCTTTTATAATAATTTCCCAACTCTTTTATATATTGTACAAGATTATGAAAATTTTCCAAGCCATTTTCTATTTTACTGTTTTTTGCCATTTGTTCCAGATTGGCAGCTGCTTTGGACAGGTTCGTAGCACACAAGTTCGCTGCCCCGCCTTTTATCGAATGGGCATTTTCCTTTATCAACTGATAATTATTGGTGTCCAGTCCAACCTTGATTTTATCGGCTTGCTGATAGGTAATCTCAATAAAATTTTTTATCAGATCTATTAAAAACTCTTTATCGTTATCAAATTCACTTAAAGCTTTTTCATAATCCAGGGTTAGTTTATCAGCGTCTGTTTTCTCAGGTTTAGAGTTTTCCTGGCCGGTAGAGTTAAGTTTAACGTATTTATTTATCTCTGCTATAAGAGCGTCTTTTTGTATAGGTTTTTCCACATAGCCGTTCATGCCGGATTCCTGACACCGCTTTTTCAAATTATCATCAGGTTGGTACATCAGGCACAAAACAGGAATATCTTTATTCTTCTCCCTGATCTGAGTTGTTGCAGTAAATCCGTCCATACCCGGCATGTCCGTATCCATTAGTACCAGATCATATTTTTTAGCATTTAACGATTCCAGAGCAGTTATCCCATTATCTACCAGGAACAATTCACAAGCTTCTGAAGATAAAGCAGATTTGACTGCTTCCTGGTCCGGCTCAAAATTTTCAGCTACCAGAATTTGCAATTTATTGTCCTGATGTATATCTGTTTTATGCACATAGCGATCAATTATACGATAGAGATCTTCCCGACGTATAGGTTTGGCAATATAATCGTCCATGCCCGCTTCCAGATATTTTTCCCTGTCACCCTTCATGGCATTAGCTGTTACGGCAATAATAGGCACATGCTGTCCGGTTTGTTTCTCATATTCCCGGATTATCTGTGTGGCTTTGACACCATCCATGACAGGCATCTGCACATCCATAAGGACTATGTCATAATTCTTTTCTCTGCAAAGATCTACGGCTTCCACACCATTAGGGGCCAGAGAAACCAGATATCCGTTCTTTTCCAGCATTTTCATGCCCATTTTCTGATTTATCGGATGGTCTTCAACTAATAAAATGTGGATTTTTTTATTCATGACAGTACTATCGGCTGATTTGTTTTTTTCGGCATCAATTTGTTTCATTTGTTCCTCATCAGGGACGCGGCACTTTATAGTAAAATGGAAGGTACTGCCCACACCAAGGGTGCTTTCTACCCAAATATTTCCGCCCATAATTTGAGTAAGACGCTGACAAATTGTAAGGCCCAGACCTGTCCCGCCATATTTTCTTGTTACGGAACTATCCGATTGCCTGAAACTTTCAAATATCAATTCTGTCTTGTCAGGAGCTATACCTATTCCGGTGTCGGATATGGAAAAATGGAGCATAATCTCATCCGGAGAGGGCCTGTCCTCTACCTGACAATTAAGAACAACTCCACCTGTTTCAGTGAATTTTATAGCGTTATAGCACAAATTTAAAATAATTTGTTTTAAACGTTCAGGATCACTAATCAGATATTTGGGAATATTTTCGTCTATATTGAAGGTTAAGGATAAATTCTTTTCCTTGGCCAAATATTTTAAAGACTCAATAGTGAATTCAATGATGAACCGCAAATCGTAAGCAATGTTTTCCAGGTTCATCTGACCGGCTTCGATTTTGGAAAAATCCAAAATATCATTAATCAAATTCAGTAGGGAATCCGCTGAAAAACTTATCATCTGAACCTGATCCAACTGTTCTTCGGATAAATTTGAATCCAGAAGCAAACCGGACAAACCGATAATTCCATTAATAGGAGTTCTTATCTCGTGTGACATGTTTGCTAAAAATTCGCTCTTGGCCGTACTGGCGGTTTCGGCTTTTTCTTTGGACGCGGTGAGCTGCTCGTTCATTTCCAGTAGAGCTGTGGTTCTGGCTACCACTAGGTCTTCCAAATGATCTTTGTGCTGTTTTATTTCCGCTTCAACACGTTTTCTTTCACTTATATCCCTTATAAACCCGGCGCCATGTTTTTTGTCCTTGATATTAGCCAAAGACAACGAAATCTCAACAGGTAACAAATGGCTGTCTGCTCTGGAGGCCAGCACTTCGAAAGTCTTGCCTTCAGAGTAATGATCCGACGAAACTCCGTCACCCAAAAAAGTGGCAAGATAATTTTTGTGCATATCATCCAATAAAAGAATTTTATGTAAACTCTGGCCGATCATTTCTTTTTCTTTATAGCCGAACATTTTTTCTGCGGCATCATTCCAGTATTCAATCTTTTCTTCAGGATCAATAATAATGATCGCATCCTTGGCTGATGAGGTTATAGCTCTAAATTTCTCTTCGCTTTCTTTTAAAGCAACCATTGCATTCATACGTTCCGTATTATCCTGCATTACACCATCTATCCATTTTATTTCATTATTCTCGTCATAACTTACCTTGGCTGAACAGGAGACCCAAAACGGTGTGGAGTCCTTCTTTCTCAAATACAGTACTTTATCTTTAACATTACCTTTATCTTTTATTTCATTAATAAAAGCCTGCCTTTCACTATCATTAATAAAATGACTGGTTAGAGGTATTTCCGCCATTTCTTTTAGTGAATCATAACCGAACAATTTAACCATGGCAGAATTCAACTGCAGGTTTTGTTTATCCGCTTCTAAAGAAATCCTGAAAATTCCCACAACAATATTTTCAATCAGCGAACGATATTTTACTTCGCTTCTGATCAGGGCTTCTTCTGCTTTTCTGCGTTCGCTGGTATCTCGCAGCATACATTGAATACTAATAATTTTATTATCCTTAACTATGGGTTGCGTGTTTACTTCCACATAAAACGGTTCTTTGCTTTTGGCCTGAAAAAGAAATTCAATCGTGGATGACTGCTGGTCCATGTTTGTTTTTTTTAATAAACCAAGCATCATAAAAAGTTCCAGTTTATTAGCGAAATATTTGGAAACAGGCTGCCCTATTTCTTCTTCGGATATATACCCCCCGAACTCTCTCATTGAAGAGCTGCAGTATTCAATTATTCCTTCCGGAGTAACCGTAATTATTACATCTTTTATAGTTTCTACAACATAACGGTACTTTTCTTCATTTTTAATTAATTTTGTTTTTTCACTAAGTCTTTGAATAAACAAACCAGTAAGATTTAGAAAACTTTTTACCATAAAAATATCTGGAATTGTATTGCCTTGTTCAAAACAAACTGTCGCTACCGCGTAAATATTACCCTCAATTACAAACGAAAACCGGTAGTATTGATCATTTCCACTGTTTTTATTTGAGTTTATAAGTTCAGGTGGTATCAAACAGGTAATTACCTCGTCCTGACTATCACACATCTTAATTCTGTTATTTTGTAAATCCTCAATGCTTGTTTCCGTTAGCAAAAAAGAATTAAAATTTTCGGGAGCATCAAACCAGGGTTCCCTATCCTGGTTTTTTATAGTAAAAAAATTCCCCTTATCTCTTACAGCAATTATTGTGAAACACGCTTTTACAAATTTACGTAGCTGTCTGCAAATGATCGGGAATAGGGTTTCATCCGTGGCACATTCAGCTAAAGTAAAAGTCTCGTTAAGTAAAGTAAGAATTTCAGAATTTGTCATAATTTTATGCTCTTAAACCATTTATGGCCATCTCTGTAACTCCTGTTATCAATATCAACAGCGTAATAACCATAGCCAAAACCTGTTTTATTGTTTAATTTGAATGACTTGAACATAAAAATCCCCCGCGAGCAATTCTCACTATACTTGTAGTATACTTATACGCTTTAGTTCATTCAATACAAACACGGATTTTTATGTTTTTATTCGAACGAAGATATTATCAATACTCCGGATAAAATTACTACTGCGGTTAAAAATTGAATTAACAACTTTGCTCTCATCATTTCATTGGTCATTAAATTCTTTTCCTCAAGGATTGTTTCATAAGCTATCCTTTGGATATTTGACGCTGTCTGTACCATTTTTGTTTCATTTTTTTTCTTCAGCTCATCTATGGCCAGATACTTATCAAATGAATTTTTATAATCTTCAATCTGATGAACAACATCATTCATTTTTTCTTTATAAAATTGTCCCTGAAATTGACCTTTTAAACTATCGGAAAGAGAAAACATAAGCTGTATATTGTTCATAACACGCTCAATATATAAAGAATCGTGTCTCAGGATATAATTTTTTTCATGTCTTCGGGCTTCCAGATAATAAATAAGCAGTTGGTTCAGATCATTATTCTTCTTTAACCTATCCGCTTCTGTTTTGCCGGTATCCAGTTCTGTACGAATATCTTTAACTTCTCTGTCCAGAGTTCGGGCAGTTTCAACCATAGCAGCATCCAGCTCTATCTGTTGTTCGGTAGACTTGGCATATTCGTCAAAATTAATAAAATAATTGTCCAGTTCTTTATTTATAGTTCTTAAATTTTCTTCATGTTTTGCCTTGGAAAATTTACCAGTTAGCTGAACAAGAATTTTCTTTGTGGTATTCCTGAGTGTCATCAGCTGTTCTCTGTAACGCAAATCCTTATTAATAATAAAATCTTTTTCCAGGTTCCTGATCTCCAGAATCGATTGAATGATATGCGTAGCTTTATATAAATTGTTGATACGTTCATCAATACGCTTCATAAGCACAACATTCATAAAGGCTATTGTGCAGGCAATAAAAATAATGACTATGCAGCCCGTAGTTACAATAAAATTTGATTTTAAACTCTTAAACATCATTATTTATTAGAATACAATAATAATTGTCTTAATTCAATTGTGTGAAGACTTCAGTCGATAATTGTATAAAATGTATGATTTATCACGGGTCACAAGCTTTATCAAGCCGGTTTCGCCCAGATAATATACCGAGGCTTCCGGAGCCCGGCCAATATTGGAACCATATCTGATTTTTGCGCACAAGAATGT
This sequence comes from Candidatus Margulisiibacteriota bacterium, assembly GCA_028715625.1. NCBI lineage: Bacteria > Bacillati > Candidatus Margulisiibacteriota > Candidatus Margulisiibacteriota bacterium. Next base: position 17,491 of record JAQURL010000041.1, read on the forward strand.
ACCTGCGGGAGTATGAATATTTTCTAAACTTAGTACCTGATATTTTTCCAGACGATTATTCAGTTCCCAGGTCTTTCCTGCTCTAAGAGGATAAGGAGCCAGAAATAGCTGGAAATTGGTTGAAATTTGTTGCGGAGCGTAATAATTTACATTCCCTTCATCATTTTTCAGAATTATCACTTGTAAATCGGTAGTGATTTTTTGTTCATTTTTATAGACTATATTCAGCTTGTAAGATTGTTTGAATTTCGGGTCTTTGGTAGCGTAATAGGACAGCTCCCAATCCATATAGCCCACACATTTATTGGCTGTAGTGAATATTTCATATTGCCAGCTGTTCCCGGCTTTTAAAGGAAATGTTTTAATTATATTTATTGTTTGTTTTTGTTGTTTGTTACAGGCTTGCAAAAAAAACAGGGCGCCAAGTAAAAAAACAAAGATCAAACATTTACCGAGTTTAATATTGCGCGGCATCATAATTTTTCGGATTATATCTTAATATGCAGAAACTTTTAAATGCTTAAATTCTTGTGTTTGCTCAAGAAACCTGAAGTTATTCAGCACATTATGAGCAACCCCGGGGATCAATTGACCGTTAACATAAACAGGGTCAGGTGTGGTGGCTATAAAAACAGCCTGTGGATATAAACCTTCATTATTTTCAATAATCCTCAGATCCTGTCTGAAAGATTTAACCCGACCTTCATAAATAACTTTATTCCAACCCTTGGGAAAACTTCCTCTAAAAAAATAATCCAGATCTACGGTATGAACATAATTAAAATTCGCTTTAAAATACAGCAGGTTACGCTCTGGACTGTTTCTTAATTCATAAGAATTAACAGTTTTTATCCCTGCCTCCTTACGATTTTTGGGCCAAATAGCGGTGGCTGGAGGCATGTAGAATCCTAGTCTGGGATTTAACACAAATTTCAATTCCTCATATTCATCCTTCTTAAAAAGACGATGACCTCCATCCCGCCATACATAAGTGTTTAACGAACCATCCCAGATCAGCGGAAATAAAAAAGACGTTTTGCCTATATTCTCATGGTAATGCTTTAAAACCCGGTTCATGAAACCTACCGGCTTTTGAGAAAAACATGTTTCCGGAATGCTGCCCCAGCGGCTGAAGTCTACTTCCTCGTGGTATAAATAAAAATCTTTGTGTTGGTCAAAGTTGATAATCACATTATTTTCCGCAGCTATAGATCCCAGATATTGCATAAGCTTGAATAACGGATAAAACCAGCTGTGATTTCCAAATATCCAGATATTGGCGCTGCGGATGTAATATAAGTTTTCCGGACAGCCAAGTTCATCGAATCGAATATTTTCCAGAGCTTCGTCAATGTTATTAAAAACTTTTATGTTGCTTTGGGTATAGCGATCGATAGCCGAGAATAAAGCTTTTTCTATTTTTAATTTCAGGGAGATAATTTTATTTCGCATATAAAATTATCGTGGGAAAAACGTTCTTTTCCCTTAAAAAACTTAATTTCTTAATGTCGGTTGATCAGGTTTTTTATTAGGATTTATTTTTTCATTAATTGCTTGGTTAAAACCATCAAAAGCGTTTTTTATATAAACAGCTGCCGGGATGCCGACGGCTCCTGCTAATACAATTCCAAAAAACAGTAGGGGTAAACCGGCTGTTTGCTTTTGATCTTTAAGTTTTTCTGCCAGTTGTCCTATTTGTTCTTGCTCTGTCTTGTTAAAATTCGCATTAAAATTTTTATTGAGAACATCATCCACAGCCATTTTTAAGGCTGTTATATGTGCCGGATCTGTTAACTTTAAATTATCTAAGGATATCCGATTCCTTTCTTGTAAAAACCCATTAAGTTCGTTATATATTCTCTGGGTTAATTTTCCTAGTTTCTGTTCTGCATCTACACCTAATTGATTTCGATTCTTGTCTGCAAGAACCTTTAAAATTTGTTCAAGGCCACCTTTTTTCCCTGGGTCGTCACTATTTGAACCAGGAACTATTTTGCCAGGATATATTTTATCGGGACTTGTTTGGCTGCTACCCATTGGTGGCACATTTAACAGTCTTCTCCCCATATAAAACTTATTTTTTATTTCAGATAAATGCATAATTTCCCCCTTTTAAGGTATTTTTTTATAGTATTCCCTGTTTCGGCGCAACCAAACATCCAATTTTTTTATTATTTGGAGGATCAATATCTTTAATATATATGAGACGAAGGATGCACCAGAAAAACTACATGTTTAAAATGCAGAGGCCGGAGGGATTAATATATGTAGGGACCCAGAGCGCTCTGACACCCTTTGGAAATTATTATCGGGCTTTTCTGTTCTTCAGGTCATTTAGCCGTTCTTTTTTCTTTTCCACGTACTGCTTTTTTTCTTCTATGGTAGGCGGTGCCGGATTATTTATTATTACAGGGGACGGATTGTTGTAGTATCGGTATCTGTATGGTCCGTCATTATGAATAAAATATCCGTGCCATATATGTAAGCCGTAAGGTGAATAAGCGTAATTGCGCTGCAAATAAACAATCCGTTCTTCCACCGGGACATTATCGGCGTGCTCGTTTCTCCATTCCTGCTGCAAGTTGCTTAAATCATTCTGCGCGTCCGATATTTGCCTGTCCAGATCCTTTACTTTGCTTTCCAGATGTCTTATTTTGCGATACTCTTTAACAAATTCTTTGCTGCTTTCATCCAGTTCGTTGTTATCATAAAAATCATCAATCTGTTCTTCCAGTTGGTCACGCTTATTTTTCATTTCCTGGATTTCTTTGGTCAATTGCTGGATCTGAACCAGCAAATCTTCCTCATGGCTTGTATATCTATAATGAGAATTACCAGCTGATTGTCTGTTATTTAAGGGTATATCGAACCCCATACCCAGAGTTAAAACCGAGCTGTTAAAATTGTTGGCATTATTAAAAAAAATAGGAGGGATGAAGTGTTTGCTATACTCCAGGTTTACATAAAAATTATCGGCAATATTAAACTTAATACCCCCCAGCATGTGATAGCCAAATTTAAAGCCTGATTCCAGGTTGCCGTAAATATCATCCTCAACGCTGTAAAAATAACCGCCGACTCCGCCGCCCAGATAAGGTTCAATTAAGGCAGCGGTAGAAAAGTGATAAAGTAAAGAAGCTGTAAGCGGACGAACATTGATTCTTAAATTTGTTCCCAGGTCAGCGGGGTTATGACTTATATCAGCGTAGCTGCCCAAGTTGGCGCGCACTTCCCAGCCACTTTCATCCATAAGGCCCAAAACGCCCTGCCAATAAAAATCCTTGCCGAAAGTCTGCTGTGTTAACGCATCGCTATCAGGCGCCATTCCGCCAAGATTAAGGCCCAGGTCAATTTTCGAAACAGCCATGGTTAGGGAGCTGAAAATAAATAACATTAATAATAATAGAAAATATCGTTTCATTATACCTTTTTATACAAATCTATTTTAGAAAAGTTCCGCCAATTATGGCAAATTAAAATTTATTAATTATTGTTACGGAGAAACCTGGCCTGCCAGGCAAGCAAAGCTTTAAAACAATCAACTTGTCCGGTTTGCTCAAAGACTACCCCGTAGCTGGCTTCGCGTGCTCTTGCCACTGCATCTCGCGAAGCCAAACCTGGTGCTGCGGAAGAGACTCGAACTCTTACACCGTGAGGCACTAGCCCCTCAAGCTAGCGTGTCTACCAGTTCCACCACCGCAGCAAACACTGATAAGGATATTGCTGAATCACGGATAATTACTGCTTCTCAGAAAATTTTTTCCGTCAGTTACTATTAAAAAAACCTTATCAAATTACTATTTAATTCTCCATTGGTTCCACAAATCATGCAGAATCTATCAGCGTTTTTATTATAGCAGACTGATAATGTTCCTCAAAGATGGGAATTAATCTATAATTTAACAATGGACTATGATTCAAAAGACTATCCTCATTCTGGGTTGACTGAGCAAATTATTCGAGCAGCATTTTATGTTGCTAATGGGTATAAACGGAAAGGCTTAAAAAACCTATCATTTGACTTACATAATCTGTTCAGAGATGATTTAGCAGCATTACTGATAGAACGTAATATACATACTGTTACTGAAGAATTCTTTCCCAGACCTTTAAGGGAGGGTTTAATTAATAGGAAAAAAGTTCGGCACTTTGCTGATTTGATGGTATCTGACCAAGTATTAGCAGAAATTAAAGTTGGCAATAAAGATTATGTCGATGATAAAAAATCCTTATTAGCGTTTGAAGGTCAAGCGCTAAATACGCTGGAATATTCAGGTCTTAAGTTAATGCTTTTATTTAGATTAAGCAATGATGGTAACTTTAAAGTAACAGTTTCAAGATATATTTTATAATTCCACGCCCCGAAGTAATAATTGTAGTGAGAACCTAATAAATTTGTTTTATGTTTCAGAACGAGGGGGGGAGGTTAATCTATATTGCATAGCTTTTTCATATGCTTTACGATAGTGCTCGCCGAAATGTCTATTATGATAAGTGTGTTCTCTGATAATTAAATCAATATCCGTATCTACAAGATGCCTGAAATAAAATAACCACCCAACTAAATGAATTGAGGATTGTACCTTAGATGCTTCCAATGATTTCAAGGCGAACTTTTTTGCTGGCTTATCGTCTGTCAAAAAACCTAATCCAGTCCTTTTAGCAAAAGCAATTGAAGAAATTTCTCCCATCCCAAGTCTTTTCCTGTTATCTGCTATGAGACGGTCATTTAAGTCATCAATTGTTATGTCACATACCTTAATACTATTTTCTGAAATTGCTTTTTGTATCTTTTTTATTAATTCTTGCTCACCGGATTTTGAACTCTTCCTTTTTTTGTAAATACTTTCGTATTCAACGTATCTTGTTATTGAAAAGTAGCATTTTGCCAGTAATGATGCTCGAAAGATGCGATTTGATGCAATAATATTTTGAATAGAGCAACTGTCAGTTATGTTTATTGTAAAAAAAGAAGCATAGTTTATTTCATTAAACATGTGTTTTTAAATGAAATAGGGATAAAATATCTTCAACAGAATCATCATTCGCTAAAAGTGTTTCAGATAATTTTTCGTAAGAAATAATTTGTTTGGAATATGCTTCATAGCACAGTTTAATATATTCACTGGTTAACCCTTTTTTTAGATAAGTTTGTTTTGCTAATAAAATATTTTTTGAAAGAGTGGGTGGAAGTTCAGGGTCGCTTTTGTCTGATTTTGATACCTTTAACAGTTTAAATTTGTCATA
>JAQURL010000042.1 GCA_028715625.1 Candidatus Margulisiibacteriota bacterium
CAAAAGACTTTGCCAACTATATTTCATTGTTTCTGATGGTAACCAAGTTTATATATGTGGAAAATAAAATCTGGAAGGTCAACGGTTCATTAATAGAAAAACTTGAACGTCCCGGACTTCTTTCCAAAAATCTTTTTAAATTCCTTTTTTTCTCCAGAGACTATAACGAATACTACAAATCACCCTTGGTGCTGAATACTATCTACGCCAATAATGACTTTGAAGTTGTTCATAAAAGAAAAAGTATCATCAAAACACTGTCCCTCTTTTTTGATGAGGAACGCATTTCCTATGATAAAGTTTACGCAATTCTTATTAAACGTTACGCTTTTTTCAGGGAATACAACAATCCCTCAAATTTTTACTACACCAAGGGTGATGTCTATTCCAACAGACAATTCATTTTTCTTTTCATTTTCAAAACATTAAGTTATCTGGGTATCGTTCAAATTGAAAAGAAAGGCAAAACAATGACCGATTACTATTTCAAGATTACACCCTATGGCAAACAATTGATTTCAGAATATATGGAAAAAGAGGCCTTGCAAAATCAATTACTAAATACCACGGATAGCAAAAAGATGATCCGGCCTTATCAGGTCATTTCCAAATCAGCCGAACAAAATCAGGCTTCATTTCAATTGATGTTTAACCAGGTAGCTCCTGATCAGCAAAAAACTGCCAATTATAGTTTGATGAATTTTAAAAAACCAAAGTCCGCAGATAAGGAAAAAGATTTTACCAATACAATAAAAAGCAGAATAATACGCAAAGTCCAATCGGAAAATATCCCTAACCTCCTCGTTTAAGCGACCATGCTTATCAGCGAAATTACTCAATTTTTTGAAAATCTGTATCCCCTTAAATATTCATTATCCTGGGACAATTGCGGTTTACAAACAGGTTCTCTGTATAAACCTGTGTCCAACGTTTTAATTACTTTAACTCCCACCACAGAGTCCATAAAAAATGCTATCGAAAACCACTGCGAGCTAATGATCTGCCACCACCCGTTAATCTTTAAATCTCTCGCCAGCATTAATACTTCCGAGGTTAACGGACAACTTATTGAAAAACTGATAAAAGCAAATATTACCCTATACGCTATGCACACAAATCTTGATATTGCCAGAAACGGGATAAGTGATGTCCTTGCCAATTACTTTGACCTTAATAATATTCAAGTGTTAAATATAACTAACCATGAAAAAATATATAAAATTATTGTTTATGTCCCTGCGGCTCAGTTTTCAAATTATCGTGAAAAACTTCTGGACAGCCCTGTTGGAAATATCGGGAATTACTCTCACTGTTCATTCAGCTCAGAAGGTGAAGGTACCTTTAAGCCTGGACTCACTTCCAAACCATTTATCGGACAAGCCGGGGAATTAAGCAAAGTTAAAGAATACAAGCTGGAAACAGTAGTCCTGGGAAAAGATCTGGAGAAGGTTATAGAACAAATAGTAAGGCTACATCCTTATGAAGAACCCGCATACGATGTAATACTGCTTCACAACAACTGTTCTCAGGTCGGCCTGGGGCGTTATGGTAGCATTGAACCCGTTAAATTGCAGGAATTTAATCAAAAGATAGTCGGAACATATAAAGGATATATTAATATGGACAGAATAATAAAAACAATCGCGGTATGCGGCGGTAACGGCAGTGATCTGGTACAAAAAGCTGTTGATTGTAATGTTGACCTTTTCATAAGCGGTGACATTGATTATCATGCTGATCTGCTGGCCAGAGAATCAGGCTTAACCATATTTGATATCGGCCATGAAAATAGTGAAAAAGTGATTCTCCCTTACCTGCATGATCTGCTTTCCAAAAAATTCGGTGAACAACTGAACAAAATATCTATTTACTGATTTTCACTCAGAATTTTAATGACCGGAAGAAGTGAGGCTTGCTTTTACTTCCTGTATCATGAGGCGCAGGTCATCGGTTAATTTCTTATTAATTTCGGTTGAAGCTGTTATTCCGATTGTAGACGCAGAAACCTCTTCAGCAATGGCGTTATTATCCGCAGCGACTCCGAATACTTCTTTGGTTTCAGTAAGGATTGTTTCCGCATTTTTTTCGATCTGTTCTATTTCCATGGTGTTTTGGGAAGAAATGTTTGATACCTTTTGATTGGCATCCAGAAGTTCATCCGAAGAAATTGCCAGTTTCTGAATGGAATCTATACCTTCATTAACAGATGTAAACAATTCTTCTGTTATCTGCACCACGTTTTCAAACTTCTGGGCCATCGATTCTGTAGAAGTTGAAATATCTTCCATTTGATGAACTGTATTATCCACAGCCTGCAATATATTGGTAAGCGAAGTTTTGGCGCTCATTGATAACGACACTCCTTGCTCAACCTGATCTGTGCTGATTTCCATAGATTTTACAGCCACATTTGTAATACTTTGAATCGTATATATCAGATTGGCAATTTCTTTGGTAGCTTTACCGGATTTTTCCGCCAGCTTTCTGACTTCGTCGGCTACAACGACAAACCCTTTTCCGGCTTCTCCGGCACGGGCGGCTTCTATTGCAGCGTTAAGTGCCAGCAAATTAGTTTGTTCGGCAATATCATCAATAATTTCTATAATATCCTCGATCCGTTTTGAATATTCACCCAGTTCCGATATTTTACCAGCCGAATCCAGCACTATGTTCTTGAGGTTGTTCATTTCCAGAACTATATTCTCAACACTTTTTTTACCCTTCTCTGCTACATCAACGGACTCTTTGGAATTTGTATAAACACTCTTGGCTTTATTTTTTATCAGATTAACTGTGGACAGAGTCCCCTCTATATTTTCACTGGTTTGAGCTATTTTGTTTATCTGGGATATAGAATTCTCGTTAAGTGATTGAATTAGGTCGTTATTTTTTACAAGCTTTTCTACATTATTCTGAATTTTGCCATCCTGAGTTTTTATACCCTCGCTGATATTTTTAAGACCGGTATTGATCTTATCGACTGATTCTGTGATGTTATTAATTTTTTCAGTCTGCAGTGTTGCGCCATTCGCTACGTCTGTAATAATTTTAGAAAGTTCTCCAAAATTATCCGCAGTATCCTTAACATTGCTATCCAGTTGGTTTACGTTGCCTATAAGCTGACCGGCCATTTTATTGATATAATCGAAATGTTCCTTTGTAAGCTGAGCTTGCTGATTAAAAGCTGTTTTAATACCCTTAAGCAATGATGTTACGTCCTGTTGTATACGGTAACTGAAATCTCTCTTACCCAAAAATTTAATTAATCCTTCCATAATAATGTTGATGCTATCCTTCTGTTCCTGCAACCAGCGGTAAAATAAAATAACTACAGGTATTGTTAAAAGCGAAACAATCAGAACAAAAATAATTATCAGCTTGTTAATGACCCTCACAAATAAGCTCAGGTTCGGATCATACAAATTGGTTATATCTTTGCTTGAACCTACAACTATATGCTGTTCAGGTAAAAAAAGAGCGTAAGCCATCTTTTGTGATGCCTTACCTTTTTCATTCTTGGACTGATAAACCATATAAACCTCACCTTTTAAAATCGCTTCCTGGATCAGATTATAGAAAAAGGGCTTACCGTTAGCATCTTTAAAATTTTGCATACCCAGGTCTAGAATATACTTTTTCAGAGGATGATATAAAATTACAGCTTCTTCACTGGTTGCCCACCAATAATTGTCTCCGTACTTGTATGATTCTATGATCCTTATAAAATCATCAGTGGACTTGGATTCTTTTAATTGACTCGCCAGTATTAATGTTTTCTCTTTAAGACCTATCCTCTGCTGCTCCTGCAGAATACTGACGGATAATTTTTTTATGTCCTTAACAGTTGGTGCTGAAATAAATTTAAAGGCAATGAATAAAATGAGGAAAGTACATATGGCGACTACAATTGAGGCAACAATTCTATTTTCTGTTTTGAAGTTAAATTTCATAATATGACTCCCCCAAACGCAATCTAACTATAGTTTAATGGAAATCAAATAATCTGACAATGCTTCCTGCCAATTTCGTACACTGTAGTTTAACGCTTTTATCAATTTTTCATTACACAAAATACTATACTGTGGTCTTTGCGCGGGTGTCGAGTATTCAGATGAAGGAATATTCACAATTTCTACTTTTTTTCCGCATAGACTGAAGATCTCGCCGGCAAATTCGAACCATGAACAACGACCGGAATTTACAGCATTATAAATACCATCTTTTTTTGCTTGTAACAAATCCAATGTCCATTTCACCAAGTCATAGCTATATGTTGGACATCCGAACTGATCATCAACAACTCTTATGGTCTGCTGTTTTTCGGCCAGGTTCAGCATTGTCTGTACAAAATTTTTACCGTTGGGACCATATAGCCAGGCTGTACGCAGAAGCAAATATTGTTTGGCGGGAAGCAATGAAAGTATACTCTCCTCGCCCAGCAGCTTGCTGGCCCCATAAACACTTAGCGGCTCCGGTTTGTCTGTTTCCACATAACCTTCTTTTTTGTTTCCGGAGAAAATATAATCAGTAGAATAATGAACAAGAAAAAAATTATAGTCTTTTGCAGCCAATGCCAGGTTTTCAACCCCGAGTCCATTGACAGCAAATGCCTTTTCTTTTTCTTTTTCAGCTAGGTCAACCGCTGTATATGCCGCACAATTTATAACGCAATCAACTTGGAGTTCTTTTAGTATTTGGAGTGATTTCCGGTCAGTAATATCAATATCTTTTTTTGTAAGGGGAGTAAAAAAAATCCCTCTCGTTACTAAAGTTTCGGCAAATGCCGATCCCAACATACCGTTTGCGCCGACAAGAGCGATCCTGGTCATTAGTTATCCCTCCTCATTCTTTTCGCATACCTTTTTTTCCCGGCTGCTTTTTTCAGTTTTATCAGCTTGGTAATATATTCCTTAAAAGGTTCCTCTGTTTTTTGTAACTCAGATGTTTTTTCCGATTTGATGAAAATCTTTTTTACTTCCTGTCTTGTTTTAAGCTCAGCCCGGATAAAACCCTTACCGCCTTCCAGCCCCATACTTTCTCCGGATTTATAACTAATTATATCTGTTTTGTGCCGATTTAAAAAAGATATGACAGCATTTCTTAATATACCGTCCCCTACTCCATGTATAATTTCAATTGCATTTACACGTTCGGCTTTACATTGGGCTAAAAAATTGGAAAGCAAGTATTCTACTTCGTCGGGATAAACTCCGTGCAAGTCTATATCTCTTACCGTAAAACTTCTTTGCAGCTTATATCTGGGCAATTATGTTCTCCAACCCAACTGTGATATTGATTTTCCCGCTTTTGCTCAAATAATCCAACTCATTTATTCTGACTAGAGTGGTTTTTAATTCCTTAAAGCTCCAGTACTTGAGATCGGGAACTATCTTTTTAACATAGAAAGGTGCTTTTCCCGAAGCTTTAATGATATCGCTTAAATTGTTAGTATTATATGATTTGAGCTGCATTAAAAATCTGACATGTTTTGACATTGTACTTAATAAAATAAAGGCTTCTTCCTGTTTTTTCATATTTAAAATATATTCAAACAGCTGCCTTTTATTTTTCTTACGAAAAAAATCCAGTACGTCAAAAATATTTTTTTCACCCTGAGCCGCATAATTATCAATATCCTGCAGGGTAATCTTTTTTCTGGGCAAGATTGCCGTTTTTATTTTTTCAAGATTTGTGTAGGTAGACCATAAATCAAGGCCGATAAGTTCAACAAGATATTCCATAGCCTTGTTTTCTATTTCAAATTGGTCCGTCTTTATCATATCTTGCACATATTTGAAAAACTGGTCCTTGTTCCATATTTCCAGTTTTTTAAACTCCTTGCAATTGCTTACAGAGATCAGCCATTTAACATTTTTCTTTCTTTTATCCGGAGATCCGCGATAAACAAAAAAAAGGTCATTGCCTTGTGGCAAATCCGCTATAAGTTTCTGAAAATGTTCAACATAATCCTCTCTTACTTCCGGCAGACCGTAAAAAATAATTAATTTTCTGGGAACAAACATATTAACTGAAAACAAAGCCTCAATCAGGCTCTCTACTGACTTCTTATTATCAAATTCTTCCAGAGCAAGGTCAGAATTTCCCTGAATAAAACGCTGTTTAATGTCTTTGATTTCCTTGAATAGAAGGAAATCTTCATCTCCGTAATAAAAGTTTAGTGTCACGGTTTTCCCAGTGTTTTGTAATGAGTTGAAAGTTGTTCGATTATTTGGTTCAAAAAATTCTCTTCATCGGCAGCAAGGTTGTTTCTTGTCTTTTCTGCCAGCATCTTGAGCATTTCGATTGTCAAATTAGCCTGCTCAGGTTCCTTTTCATTTCGGCCGGTCAATGGATTTATTACCTGCCCCAATTGTTGCATGGCAGTCATGTTCAGGGTATAAATCAAAGATGTGAATAACGACTTATATAGCTTCTCATTTTCCGACATAGTTACCTCTTGAACTGCTAACCTGCTTCCTGCTCAATGGCTTTATACACAGATTCGGCAATATCGGCATTACTATAGACATTTTGTACATCATCATGATCTTCCAGTTTTTCTATAAGATTAAGTATCTTCTGAGCTACTTCTTTATCTTCCACAGGCACGGACACCGTAGACCTCATCGTTATCTCAGCATTGAGATATTTGAGATTATTCTTTTCAAAATCTTCCCTCAGCTTTTCGTATCCTGCCACTTCTATTATTACCTCAATGGTTTTATCATCCTCAGATTTGATATCTTCCACATCATGATTTAAAGCTACTTCCATTATCTTGTCTTCAGATATTTGGTTACCGTCAAAAGCAAAAACTCCTCTTTTCTGAAACATGTAGCTGACAGCGCCTTTGTCCGCCAGATTGGCTCCGGCTTTATTGATGATTGTTTTTATTTCAGGAAAGGTCCTGTTTTTATTGTCAGTCATACATTCTATGATCACGGCCACACCACCCTGAGCATAAGCTTCATAAGTAATTTCTTCGATATTGCTGCCTTCCGCTCCACCTACAGCCCGAGCAATAGCTCTTTTAATATTGTCATTGGGCATATTAACTTCTTTGGCTTTTTGAATGGCAAAACGCAGTCTGGAATTTGTATCCGGGTCTCCGCCTCCTACTTTGGCCGCCATAATTATTTCTCTGGCAGCTTTCGTGAACAATTTACCCCTCTGAGCGTCATTAACCCCTTTTTTACGCTTAATCTGGCTCCATTTGCTATGTCCTGACATAATCGTTCTCCTTTTACTTATTACAACCGGCCCGAGAATATTTGGCCTCGTACAAATTAGGGTCACGCCTTATATCTAATCTATTTACCGGTTATTAACCAATTATACAATAATTTATCCGATACAAGCACATATTTTACAACAAAATAATTCGATATATTAAATTAAAAACCACACGATAACTTAGTATAAGACAAAAAAATGGGTGGTAAAAATGATCCTGGTAATAACAATATGTATAATCGCAGCAGCTGTCGCACTTTTCATTTTCAATAAGAAAAAGTCTTCAGAACCGCAGAAAACCATATATAAGGTGAATTATACTATTACCAGCAAAAAACTTCCTTCCAAACCCATTTATCAGGTAAATTTTATACACAATAAGGATTTTATACCAGTGGAAAGGAAGTCTTACATTAGAAATTACGTTATCTAAATTCCCCTCTTCCCCCCCCAATTAAATTTAGATAGCGTAATGCGAAGGAACGTTCCCCCCCAGAACGTTCCTTCATTTTTTAAACTTCAATATCTTCAAAAAACCGAACACAAGTAAATTAATTACAAACTCTTATATAAATGTTCGTATTTAACGGCTGAAGCTTTCCACGAATAATCACATTTCATAGCATTAGTCATGAGTTTCTTCCATGCCTGCTGGTCTTTATAGGTATCAATTGCTCTGATTAATGTTTTATATAGTTCTTTACTCTCATATTCATAAAAAACAAAGCCGTTACCTTTATCATTCTCAAAATCTTTGGCCAGGTCAAAATCAGTTATGGTATCCGCCAATCCCCCGGTTTCACGAACAACCGGAATTGTCCCGTATTTTAAACTGATAAGCTGACCCAGGCCACATGGTTCATAACGAGACGGCATTATAAACATATCGCAACCCGCATAAATCATTTGAGCCATAACCGGATCAAATTTAAGTAAAACCTGAAAATTCTTGGGGTATTTGGCTTGAAGTTCAGTTAAAAGCTTATGGTATTTGGGTTCTCCTGTCCCAAGAATAACCAGCTGAATATTAAGCTGCAAAAACTGATCAACTATTTCCGAAAGAATATCGAATCCTTTCTGATCTGCCAGACGCGATATAATGCCGAAAAGCGGAGCGTTCTTTTTGAATCGCAGACCCAGAGTTTTCAAAAGATATTTCTTGTTATCAATTTTCTTTTCAATAGTTCTGATAGAATAATTTTTATGGATCATTTGATCTTTGTCCGGACTGAACAGTTTGTAATCTATACCGTTTATAATTCCGTGCAGCGAATTTTTCCTGCCTTCCAGCACTCCGTTAAGGCCGGCGCCATATTCTTCAGTCTGGATTTCTTTAGCATAACGTTCACTTACAGTATTTAACGAGTCAGCGTAAATCAAACCGGCTTTTAAAAAATTTACTTTCCCCCAGAACTCCAGTTTGTCGATGGTAAAATAATCCCAGCCAAGTCCGATTTTCTCCATAACACCTTTTTCAAAAAGGCCCTGATAAGCCAGGTTATGTATGGTAAACAGCGTTTTAGTGCCGTCAAAAAACTTATCATTGGCGTATGTACTTTTTAAATAGAGCGGAATAAGCCCTGTTTGCCAATCATTACAGTGAATAATATCAGGTTTCCAGTCCAGCTTTTTGCAAATTTCCAGAATAATCTTATTAAAAAATATAAACCGTTCTGCATTATCCGCATAATCTTTGCTGTCTTTATCCTGGTATAGATTATCTCTGTCGAAATATACAGGGCAGTCAATAAAGCAAATTCTGGTTTTTCTATCTATATGTTTAGCTTCATAGACATCACCTCTGATTGCTTCAGTGCCTACATTTACACAAATATCACCCAGTAGCAGTTTTAATTTGTATTTATCTTTATCGATTTTCCTGTACCTGGGCATCATGATTGTTACATCATGGCCCAACCTGGTGAGCTCTGTAGTCAAAGCTCCGGCCACATCCGCCAGACCTCCAGTCTTAGCGTAGGGTAAAACTTCCGATGCCACAAAACAAATTTTCATATAGCTCCCCCTCTCAGTTTATCTATTTCTTATGACTGATAAACGAGATTTTTAGTCATATAAAGTTTGTAATCTATAGTTGGGAACAAATTATCTTTCATTTCCAACTGATGGATATAACCTTCATCATACTGATGACCCTTGACCATATCATACAACCGATTAAACCGGTTTATATGGCTTTTGGTACGCCTGACAGCATATTCAACCATGGTCCCGGTTTTCATAATAAATGCCCAGTCCGAACTTTGGGCCAGCATCACTTCACGAGCTGCCTGGTTCAAAGCTCTTAGCAACAATCCCGAAGCTTCCGCATGGCTGTTTGCCAGTTCTGTCATCCTTTCGGAAATTTTGTGTAAATGTCTGTAAATCCAGTCATTACTACCTTCCAGCCAAACTTCATTGTAACCTTTGTTTCCCCAGCTGGACATTGACGGATTGACCACCTGATTTGTGGGGTTCTCCAATAGATATTCGTAAGGTGTTACCAGACGAACAATATCCTGATCATAATAAATTTTTCTGATTAAATAATCTATCCATTGCGGACCCTCAAACCACCAGTGGCCATACAGCTCCGCATCATAAGGTGAAACAATAATCGGCTTTTTATTACCCATCACGTCAAAAAGGTATTCGGCCTGTTTACAACGGTTAAACAGAAAGTTGCCTGCATGGCTTGCGGCTGTTTCCATAGCCTCATGATAATTATAAGGCTCTTTATGATTGGTTTTTTTACCGGTAATTTTATAATACTTAATTCCGGTATGTTTGCGTATTCCATCAGGATGAATATATTCTTTAATATAATCAAAATCCAGGTCAAATCCAACATCGCGATAAAAATCCCTGTATCTGAAATCTCCGGGATAACCTTCTTCCGCGCTCCATACGGACTTGGAAGATTCTATATCCCTGCCGAACGCGGCCACACCGCTTTTTGTAAAAACCGGCGCGAAAACACCATATTTCGGACGGGGATGCCCATGAAGAATTCCGTGAGCGTCAGTAAAGAAAAACCGTATGCCAGCTTTTTTCAGCTCCAAATCGTCACCAGGGTTATAACCGCATTCGGCCAGCCAGATACCTCTGGGCCCCCGGCCAAAATGACGCTGATAGTCCTTGGCTGCCATATGTATCTGGGCATGCACAGCTTCACGTTTATTTTCCATCAATGGCAGAAAACCGTGTGTTGCGGTACAGGTGATGATTTCCAGTTTGCCCATATCCTGAAATTTCTTAAAAGCGTTTATCAGATTTTTATTATACTTTTCCACAAACATATATCTGCTTTGAATAAACCTGGCATGATACATTTTAGCTGTTTCATGAAATTCAGGCAGATAGCGGGTCCTGTCAATTTCCTTGGCGCTTAGCTCGATTAACTTTTCTATGTTACGTATATATCTGTTTTGCAGCAATTCATCTTCAAACATAGCTGCCAGCGGAGGTGTTACCGACATTGTCAGCCGGAAATCCACGCCATCATTAACCAGACCTTCGAAAACATTAAGCAAGGGGATATATGTTTCTGTTACTGCTTCGTAGTACCAGTCTTCCTCAAGAAAATGCTCATATTCCGGATGCCGTACGTAAGGCAGGTGTGCGTGCAAAACTAATGCAAGGTATCCCTTTTCCATATTAACAATCCTTTCTAAGAACTACTTACTCTCCAGCGTTCTGGTTACAACCGGTGTAATTTCCTTGGACATGGAACCGTCCTTGGAAATACCTTTTACCTTAAACGGAAATACTCCGTTGGGTAAAGCCATATGCAGCCTGAATCTGCCTTCCTTGTCCAGCTTCACTTTTTCGCCGTTAATGGTTAGTGAAGAAGCATCAGGTTTGGTTTGACCGTAAACTATCAGTTCAGTATCAACCCATAGCCAATATTCATTTTCCGCACCTACTTTGTATTGCATAAATTGAGAAGATAGCGATTCGGAACTCAGGCTCTGCATAGGCACATTGATTTTCAACTCTTCTTTGCTCTTTTCCGTGATAAAAGCAGAGTTTAATTGATATTGTTTCATGAGATGTCCGCCTGACAGGCGATACAGCTCATTATATAAGTCTTTGTTTTTGTTAAAATCAATCATCATCCATTCTTCATCATAGAAATCGCTCACTGTATCGCGTGGAGTATTGATAACATTTGAACGCGCTATAACCACAAATTTGTTGTTGGAAAGCTTCATTCCTATTTCCGCGCAATAACTGCGGTTGGCTTCCACTAAAAAATACCAGTTGCTGGAGTAGCCTACATTAAACTCCATGGTATTCCAGGCGTTTTGTCCGTCAAACTTGATATCGGTAACATCATACAGACGTACTACCGTTTCATACCTGCCATCATGTCCGTGGATACTGCTTAAAAGCTTGTTCCTTCTGTCATCGGTTACTTCCCAGTATGAATGAATATGAGTAGGATCTACAATCATTAATGTTATACAGTTGTCACCATAACCATAAGGCAGATAATTATAATCATCCATTACGGGCACATAAGCGCTTGCCTGAGCAGATTGTTGTCGTACTTCCATCTTGGGTTGTTCGGCCATAACGGTTTGCGCTTCCTGGTCATTGTGAACAGTCTGGAATTTGCTGGCTTCCATTGTTTCTTTGGTAGAATCTTCTTTTTTATCCTTTTTGTATAATTTTGCCTGCTCGCTAAGTATCTTTTCAGTAGAAGGATCAATCACTTTCTTCTTCAAATGCATAAACTCTATGATGGATTCTACAAGCTGGGGTTTACCCATTCTTGTCCTGTACTTAACATCCAGGTCCGTTGCTATCTTCAGAAGCTCGTGCTTGGTTAATTTCGCAAGCTCTTGCTCATTGTCAATCATAAAAAACTCCTTTCGCTAGACTACCCTTACGCTGTTTGTGGAACCTAATCCGTTATCAGCGTATTTGGCAGCTCCGGGATCATTACGCCAATCCCCGTCCACAATAAACTTATACTGATGATCTCCTTCAGGAAGAATAACGCGGGTTACCCATTCCCCTTTTTCATTTTTTTTCATTTTCTTTTTAATAGGGCTCCACTTATTAAATTCTCCTGTCAGGTAAACATCTTTTGCTTCCGGTGCGTACAATTTAAACTGAACTTTATGTTTATCGTCTACTTTTTTCACTGTTGTCTTTTTCTTTGCCTTTTTTATTATTTTCTTTGCCATATCTAATCACCCTTTCCTTTCTTCCCCAAATTTAAATAACCATATATTTTTCATAATCTCTCAAAAACTCTGCGGCATCTTCCGGGGGTGTATGGTTTATATAAAACCCGGTTCCCCATTCAAAACCTGCGACCTTGGTTAAACGGGGCATTATCTCCAGATGCCAGTGAAAGTCATATTCGATAGATGACCAATATTCATTGTGCCCTGGTCTGGTGATAGTATTAGGTGCCGAATGTAACACAATATTATAAGCCGGATCATTTAATGCAATCTTCAATCTTAATAAAACATCCTTTAACATACCCGCCAAAAATCTCAAAACATCATCGTTTTCATTGCAATATTTATGATTATGCTCTTTTGGCATAATTGTCATTTCAAAAGGAAATCTGGAGGCAAACGGTGTATAGCATAAAAATTTTTCATTTTCGCTTACTATACGCTCTCTGGTCATCAGCTCCTGTTTTATTACATCACAAAATATACATCTTTCCTTATGAATATAGTGAGCTTTGGCAGATTCCAGAACTACTTTCACACTTTGAGGCACAATGGGTAGAGCGATTATCTGAGAATGGGGATGAGACAAAGAAGCCCCCGCGGATACACCATAATTTTTAAACATCAAAGCATAGCGGAATCTGTAATCCTTATATAAATCCAGCATACGGGTTTTTATTACCTGCAAAATAGTAAAAATGCGGTCTACATCAAAATCCGCCATATTCAGGATATGTTGATTATTCTCAACCACAACTTCATGAGCGCCTGTTCCCGACATGGCATCATACATTCCGATACCATAGCGTTTTAGCTCCTGATTACTATTCATCACCGGAAACTTATTTGGAATAACCCTGACTATCCAGCCCGGGCTGTTGGGTTTGCTGCCTTCTTTACGAATCGCCATAATTTCCGGAGGGGTCTTATCTTCATGCCCTTCACAAAACGGGCAAAAAGAATGTTCCAGATGTGAATGCTCCATCTTTGTATCGGAAGGACGGGCACTTCTCTCCTGTGAAATTATTACCCAGCGGTTTGTTAACGGATCTTTTCTTAATTCAGACATTTTTTGTTTACCTTAATAACTAAAAGCAATTATAGCGCTCTGAAATTAAGTTTACAAGCAAAAAATGTCATTGTATTGTCTGTTTTGTATCTATTTTTTAGAATATGTGTCCACTATGTGTCCATTTTGCGTTTAAACCAGCCAATTACTGGTCATTTCATCGGTCGAAGGTATCCTGAATTCAATAATATTTCCTACAGGCCAGCGCTCTATTTCTTTCCCCGACTTCTCCACAGAAATAATAAACTGCAGCAGTTCACCGTTAAGGATGCCTATATCTTTCCGATTTATTTTACTTTCCAAAATGCGATGATATACGGTCTTTATCTGACACATATCACAAACTTTATACTGCTTGCCTTCTTTTATCTGCAGTATTGATTTGGAACAATCGTTCACCAGGGGGACGATTAATTTACAGGGCCTGGGGCAGAGAATGTTCATTATCAGATACAAAGGTTCTTTGGTGTTAAAATCTGTAAGGTTCTGTTGAAAATCCACCCTTAAATATATATTATCTTCATCATAACCATAATAAAATTTACTGATTATACCCTTTTCAAAATTGGAGTCGATTGTTTTTTGAGTATCGTAAAGTCCGGCATCGCGCCATTCATAATAATCTGTGACTTTACCGTCAATGGATGGCGTAATCGGCCCCAACAAATCTTTCTCCACTTTCGTCTGCGAAACCTTTTTTATAGGAATAAAAATAGATTTGGGTGGCACCATGCCTAACATTTCATAAACATTTAAAATATGTTGCCTGAACAGTTCATCAAACTCCCGGTCATTTTTGCTGCTAAAATCATTACCGTACCACCAGGTCCAATCCGAACCTTCGGCAATATAAAATTCTTCCCAGGCCATAGCCAGCCTTGTCGCCTCCCCTGTTGTGAATTGTTCGGCTTTGGCTTCCTGCCATGTTTCCAAATCGACTCTGGTTTTTTTCAAAATATCCCAAGCCTGATTATCCTCCGGATGCCCGATCCAGATATTAAAATTATTGTTGATCCAGGAGCCGGGATGAATATCAGTCAGAAGTTTTCGCTGATTGCTGTTGTTGGTATTATATTTCGTCACCGTGGTGGGGATAAGCCGATCATTGTCGCTTAAGGCTTTATAGAGACAGGACAAAAAGTCCCAACCGTTATTGTTATAATATTCCCAGGCATTTTCACCATCCAGAATAATCGAAATTACCGGTATATCTTTACTTTTGATGTCTATGGAATCAACGATATTTATCATATTTGCAATCAAGTCCTGCACAGCCTTTTTTTCTTCCCATTTCTGATAATCAAAACCGATCCTGTTGCTCAAACGACTGTCTCTAAAGAAAATCGATACCTGACCTTCGTATTTACTCGGTTCATAATCATAAAACTGATAAGGGCTATCCAGGTCCAGTCTGTTATTTGATTTCTGGAAGGTCATTTTTAGAACGTTATCATCAGAGGCGACCCACTGTATACCTTCCCGGGCAATAATCTCCAGAGCTTCGTCCGACACAGCCCCTTCAGCAGGCCATATTCCATTTGGCTTGGCTCCAAATTTTTTTTCAAAATAATTCAAAGCCAGTTTAAGTTGCCGCTCACCATCAATCGGATAATTAAATCTGGCAGGCAATTTGATATGCTGATCAGCCTGAATGGCAATATCCGAATCGCAAATCAAGGGAAGTATCGGATGGTAAAACGGTGTTGTAGATAGTTCAATCTGGCCTTTTTCCTGCAATTCCTTATATTTGGGAATTATAAGCGCCATTATTTCATATTGTTTTTCTATTACCATATTTTTATCCTGTTCAGTGTAATTACGGTCTTTATCTATGAGATATTTTATAGCTTCATCATATTTCTTGTAATAAGCACCAAACCAGGCCAAATTAAACCAAACCTGCAAATCCAGAAAGTCCTGTACTGTAAATTCTTTAAGGGCTATACGGATATCGTCTTCGTTGGCTATCCGCCCTCTTTTATTCAGGAGTTCCTGATAACGCGGATATGGAGTAACCAGAGTTTCCCAATGACAGAGAAAAAAATTCTTCAGAAGAAAATATTTTTCCTGTTCTGATAAATCTTTTGCCGACTTCTGAGTATGCTCCAAAAAAGTATCGGTAATTTCTTTATTGATATATTGCTCAATCTGAACTAATAGCGAAGGGACCAGGTTAAAGTTCAGTTTCATTTGTGGAAAATCATCCAGAATTTTGGCCATATCATAATAATCTTTGATAGCGTGAAGCCGCACCCAGGGCAATATAGCAATATCGCTCAACGGATTTACATAGTAAGGCTGATGCATATGCCAGAGTATGATAACGTTTGCTCTGTTAGCCATTAGGAGTATCTTCGGACTTCTTCAGCCGGATATGCAGTTCTTTGAGCTGCTCGGGTGATACATTACCCGGAGCTCCGGTTAAGGGGCAAATAGCGCTTTGTGTTTTGGGAAAAGCAATAACTTCTCTGATAGACTGCGCATTTGTCAGTAGCATAATTAAACGATCTAGTCCTATGGCCAGACCGCCATGTGGTGGTGTTCCATATTCCAGTGCATGCAATAAAAAACCAAATTTCTCTTCAGCGCTCTCATTGGAAATATTTAACAGATTTAATACTTTAAGCTGAATATCGGACCTGTGTATACGAATACTGCCGCCACCCAGTTCCATGCCATTGAGCACTATATCATAGGCTCTGGAGCTTAATTTCACCGGTTCATGGTCCAAATCTTCTATTTTTTTTATATCCGGCATGGTAAACGGATGATGCAATGGAGCCAAATGACCATCAATCATCTCAAACATCGGGAAACTGGTAACCCAGACAAAACAAAACTTTTCTTTAGGCTCTGCTTTGACGAGTTTTACTATTTCCAGACGTAACCTGCCCAATACCTCATGGGTCATATTCTTTTTATCGGCAATAAATACCAGAATATCGCCCGGTTCGGCTGAAAATTTCTGCATAATAGCCTGCAGTTCTTCCGGTTTAAAAAATTTAACAATCGGAGACTGATATTTATACTGGGCAATATCCTTGGGTGAATCTTCCTGAATAGTAATCCAGGCCATGCCTTTAGCCCCGAAACGCTTGGAGGTCTCTACCAGATCATCCAGGTTTTTGCGGCTCAGCGTGTAACCCTGTTTAATATTTATTCCTTTAATCAGTCCGCCGTTTTTGGCAATATCATTGAATACCTTGAATTCCACCTGTTTACAGAGGTCTGTAATATCTACCAGGGGATAATCAAATCTTAAATCCGGTTTATCTGAACCGTATTTGTTAATGGCTTCATCATAGGTAATCCTGCGAAAAGGAACATTTACTTTTTCACCTATAACCTGAAAAGCTTCTTTAATTATGCCTTCGGTAACAACCATCACATCATCTTCATCCACGAAAGACATTTCCAGGTCTATCTGGGTAAATTCCGGCTGTCTGTCAGCCCTGAGGTCTTCATCGCGAAAACAGCGGGCAATCTGATAATATTTCTCAAACCCCGCAGACATAAGGATTTGTTTGAATAATTGAGGAGATTGCGGTAAGGCATAAAAATGATGCGGATTCACGCGGCTTGGCACCAGGTAATCTCTGGCTCCTTCAGGTGTGCTTTTGGTAAGAATAGGTGTTTCCACTTCCAGAAATCCTTCCTTATCCAGATAATCTCTAATTTTTACTAAAACCTTATGACGTAAAATGAATTTTTCCAGATTTTCGTTTTTGCGCAGTTCCAGATAACGATATTTAAGCTTTAAAGTTTCGTCTACCTCTTCGTTATCAGCCACACTGAAAACAGGAGTAAGGCTGGGGGCCAAAACTTCCAGTTCCTGGCAGACTATTTCCACTTCACCGGTCGGCATTTTCGGATTCACTGTCTCTGCCGAGCGTGCAACTACCACACCTTTTAGCGCCAGCACAAATTCGCTGCGGATGCTTTCGGCCAGCTGATGTGAAAAATCGGATTTGGAAGAATCTATAGTAACTTGCACTATACCGGACCTGTCGCGCAAATCAATAAATATAACGCCGCCATGATCACGCCGGCGATGCACCCAACCGTTTAATGCCACTTCTTTATTGATATCAGATTTGCGGATTTGCCCGCAATGAGCTGTTCTCTTTATCATAATACAGATAGTATATTTTTTATTAAAATTTTTGTCTATGTTTTTCAGTTCAAAATTTAGTTATTTAAAAATATTCGGAATCTGATTTTTCAGGTTCTGTTCCAACTTTTTTTGTTCGTCCTGTTTTTTTTGTTCCAGTTCCTGTTTGAGTTTATCTTCTTCAGCCCTCTTTTTCTTGTCCAGTTCATTCAATTGCCTGTTTTGCTCATCCTGTAACTGTTTTTGCAGTTTACTTCCATAATCGCTTAATTCTTTTTCTTTAGCACTGATATCACCCTGCAAGGTATTTATACTCTTGTTCCAATCCTTTTGAATGATCTGCCACTGCTTTTCTATGGCCTGCGTCTGCTGTTTATAAGTCTGTGTCAGCGCATTCACTTTAGCGCCCACCTGCGCGTCCCATTCTTTTTGTAAACCTTTTAGCAACCGAGTTTTTTGTTCATCCAGTATCTTATTGAAGGACTGAGCTAATTTCTCATCCAGGTCCGTATCGATGGTTAGCTGGTTTTGTTTATATTGAACATGAATGTTTATGGCCGGGGATTGTTGCGCTGTGCTATACAGCAATTCATGAATAAGGTTGCTCTCCTGAAAGGAATTGCTTTTCGCGAATTCTGTCTTCTCGGTCATTACATCCAGTCCCAAATTTATGTTTCCATGGTCCAACGCCAGGTTCCCATGTATATCATAGTCTCCGGAAACAATACGCAGGGGGATTTGTTGTTCATCCCAGTATGCGGGCGCAAGCGCGTACCCTGCCCTTAAAAATTTAACCTCCATCAACTGCTTTTTATCCCGATAATCTATAGTCCCTTCAATTCTGGTTTTATGCTTGCTGTTTAATTCCTTGTTTTGAAAATAAAAAGTTGTGGGTATACCGCGTACATTCTGATTAAAGGCGATTTCTTTAATTTCTCCGACAAATGCTTCTTTAGTTGTAACTCCAAATAATCCGTCAATTCGCATATTTTTTATCAAAAATTTGGGCCGATGCTCTTTAATGGGAAACTCTATATTTTCTCCTTTGACCAGCCATTGCTTATACCAGACTGGTTCCCTGGGAGGAGAAGCTTTCTTGAATTTTTTCAGGACCATGTCCAGATAAACCTTTCCTTTTTCAAAAAATCCGGTATAACGGTCGCCCACTAAGCTTTGCAAAAAATTTCCTTGTTGATTTTCTATCATTTTTATTTTATTTTGCAGTGTTTTCAGGTCAGTATTCGCTTGTTGCTGTAAGCCTTGTACGGTTATATCAAAAAATTTCAGATTGTTATCCAGAGAATTTTGTTTTTGTTGTATACCGGCTTGTGCCGAATCAATCTGTGCTTTAAGACTGTTTATTTCCTTCAAATAATCCGGTATTTGCCGGATATCTGTTGGAGTGTTCTGCTTTAGCGCTTCCCATCTTCTATTTAAATCGCTTACCAATACTGAAATATCCGGACTGGCTAAATCCTGTTGAAACTTTTGCGGCCAGGAGTTCAGACTTGCGGATGTCTCGCTGATTTTAGTCAGAAGCTGTAAAGAACTTAAATTTACTATTTTATCAATCTGCAATCTTTTACCTACAGCATCCAAAGAATAATAAGAAGTTGCCATGCTGACCTGCTGATTAACCGTCTTTTCTATGATAGAAGGCGCTTGTTTCTTTTTAGGCTTTTTGGGAATGTTTTTCTTCAAGATCGCGGACGTCTTGCGGGCAGTGCCCATTTCCAGACCGGAAAGCTGAATGTTTTCTATATCAACTTGCGAGGACAACAAGGCTCCGGGATTTATCCGCACCTGCGCCATTTTAAATGAAGCCAGATTTTTCAAAGGATGAAGTTTGTCCCCTATTTCGCAATTTTCTATGGTCAGACTTCCTTGTAATGCTGAAAAATGAAGTTTCTTTATATCAACCTTTGCGCTGACTATAGCCTGACCGGTGCTCACAATGGCCAGCTTGATCAGCGAATCCAGAAAAAACAGACGCAATACAGCGAGAAAAACAACTGAAAAAATAAGCAGATATAAATATTTGCTGTTAAATATTTTGGTTCTTTTTTTCTTTTCCGGTTTTTGTTTTTTTTCTTTTTTAGCCATAATTAGATTAAAAAAATTATCCCTTTAATTTATTCTTCCAATTAAGCACCTTCAGGACAAGTTTGAATATATTGGAGCCCTGCAATATCTCGGTTATTTTATATTTTTTTATTTGTGCAACAAGCATATTACGTACATTGTTTTGATAAAAGACCAGCAGCTTCTTGGCTAAAAAATAATGAGGGATTAATAATAATAAAGAAACCAAAAAACTGCCCAGCACCACCGTGTTATAAAATCGTGTCCAGGTAACTATGGGTAAATTATATAAAGCAGTCCAAAATGGATATAAAAAATTCACATCAGTTAGTAAATACAGTCCGATGATATGAAAAAATCCGGACAAAATTACGCCCAGCATTTTATACACTATAGCGGTCAATAGCGCCAGTCCCATATTTACATTGAAAAAATATAAAGCTACAAGCACAAAAACGTTAAATAAACTGTTCACCGGGATAAGGCCTAACATAGTGCCCAGGGCCACGCCCCAGGCCAGTTGCTTGGGCGAGTCGTTGGATTTTAATACTCTAAATAATGAGATAAGAGACCTGATAAACATAAAGGTATTTTACCCCATTTCTCATATGTTTTGCACAAAGAGTTTTATTTTCAAAACCTAAAAAAATTTGGACTTAATCGGCTTTTAACTATAAAATTTAGCTATGCGTTGTCCTGAATGTAATACATATGTAGACGAAGGCCACTTGTTCTGCTCTGAATGCCAATCATTTGTACCCAATCCCAAACTGGGTATAAAAGCCAGTATCTGGGACCGCTGGCTGGGGCATATTCTCTCCAGCATGCTGCTGTTCGCTGTACTGACCTTTGTAGAGTTTTACGAAAAATCTCTTTTGATGCAGGGGATAATAATATTTACTTATATTGTTCTTGTACTTATTTTTTATCTGCAAAGTCAAACCCCGGGCAAGTATATTATGCGCCTGAGAGTAATTCACATCCAAAGCAAACAAAAGGCATCCTTTAAGACCATGTTGCTGCGTGAAATAATAGGAAAGACAATAAGCGGGCTGGCCTTGAGTATAGGCTATGTCTGGGCATTCTTTGATGTTAACCAACAGACCTGGCACGACAAAATTGCCGGGACAGTCATTGTTAAAGAACTAAAACCAATCATTTCAGTAAATCCTGTTATACAACGAGAAATCTAAAGTCTGATTGAAAGTTGACTGCAATTTACTCTATAAAAAAACGATAAGTTTTAGGACAAGGCAGCAATTTTATGGAATCAAGATCAATATTAAATAACAACCTGCACAACCGCGGGAATATTTTATCCACGACCGATCTGAAAAAAACTCAAAATATTACCATTCCCGATAAGGAAAGGACTGTGCTTTTTCTGACCATATACAAAACCAGCGATTGCCGGCTCATAGAAAAATATACCCGGATTTGCCTTGATATAGATGACCGGCGCAGCACACTGCCTGACTGCGATAAAATAAGTCAGGCACTTGATTTCATGGCCTTTACCAATTTGTACATACTGGTAGAGCAACATAAGGGTGATCCTTCCGACAAATCTGTGGAAAGCATGCTGTCTTTGATTGATAATACGCGGAACAAACTGAAAAATAAATATAATCTAAGTCTCGCGGAAATCAACTCACAGATATTTAATCGGACCAAGTCCTATGTAGTATGTTACAAACAATTTCTGAAAGAATTTGATGCGATCTTGCAACAACTGAAAGATAATCGGCTAACTTGTGATAGCGCGGCAGACAAAATGAAAGAACTCAATAATATTTTAAAAAAATATTCATGCCTGTTTCCCTACAATTCTGTTCCGTTGTTTGCTGACTTCATAGAAAATACCCGCAAAAAATTAAATGCCATTTCCTGTGTAAAAAATATTAAAATGGATGTTTATTAGCTGGAGTTTTTACAAAACTACATGCTATGCATAATTAAAGTTATCTGAAAATATTTTTTGTCATTGCGAGGAGCATAAGCGACGTGGCAATCCACGCATCTAGCAATGTAGATTGACACGCTTCGCTCGCAATGACTTGAAAGTCATCATTTTCGGATGACTTGATGATCGGGGTGAGGTTCCCTGCAACTTTTCACTTCCGCTTCCGATAATCTAATTGAATTAATTTTTCGGAGGTTTCTTATGACTGTATCAGCTGCAAATTCAACTTATCAAACTCAAACTTATAACTCTACCAAGGCTACCCCAACAACCCCGCCACCCAAACCGGATGACGATGAGGGTTCGGTAGAAGTTGCTTGCTTCAGTAATCCATCAAACCCGGAAACTCTTTTAAACTCCTTGAAAACCGAACTCGCACGTTTATTCACCTTTTCAGTGGGTTCTGCCGAAGCTGCCGTGGGGCCGCAACAAGAAATTGATTTCAACAAAATTCAAAAGACCTTTACCAATCTTGGGGAAGGTTGGCTGCATCTGGAAAATGAAGCTTTTTTATTAGGATTTGGTGAACAACCACTTATTGATTATGCTTGTATCTTAAGTTTACCTAATAATAAAGGGATGACCAGTAACGAAATAATTGCCAATATGAAGATTTTACTCAAAACGGATTTTTATAAAAAAACTATGGAAGAAATTCAAAAAAAAGGATATAAGCCTGCTCTTAAAACCGGAGGAAGTTTTCCCGCAGAATTTAAAGCAAAAGTCGATGCATTTTCTATATTAACCATAAAATTTATAGATTATTGTAAAAAATTTAATGAAGGACCTTCTAAAGAAAAAAATAATAGAAAATTTACCGAAATGTATGCTTTTATTGAAAATAGACTGCTGACACCTATTTATGGTAGAGATAAAGTAAAGCAAAAAATGCAGGAACTTAAACAAAAAGCCAATAGTAATGAACAAATAGAAACTGTAATAGTTAAAATAAATAAATTTGCTAAAAGCTGGGAAACATCTTCCAAT